>JALORJ010000119.1 GCA_025459035.1 Burkholderiales bacterium | reverse complement strand
ACCACCTCGACGCGGTCGTTCGGGACGACGGTGAGCTGGTGCTGACCCGCCCCGCACCGGGCGTGGCACCCGACGACGATCTGGTCATGCGTGCCGCGCGGGCGCTGAAGGCGGTCACGGGTGTGCGGGCCGGCGCGTCGCTCGCGCTCGTGAAGCGGCTGCCGCAGGGCGGCGGGGTGGGGGGCGGCAGCTCCGATGCCGCGACGACGCTGATCGCGCTGAACCATCTGTGGGGCACCGGGTTGCGGCGCCACGACCTGCAGGCGCTGGCGCTGACGCTCGGTGCCGACGTGCCGGTGTTCGTGTTCGGCCGCAACGCGTTCGCCGAGGGCGTCGGCGAAGAACTCCAGGCGGTCGATCTGCCCCCGCGGGCCTATGCGGTACTGGTGCCGCCGGTTGGGGTGGCGACCGCCCGGGTCTTCGCCGATCCCGCGTTGACAAGGGATACCCCGCCAGCGACACTCGCGGCCTTTTTTCGGGGACCGACACGCAACGATCTGCAGCGTGTCGTCGCGTCGCAGGTTCCCGAAGTGGCGCAGGCCGTCGAGTGGCTGGGGCAGTTCGGGCAGGCGCGCATGACCGGTTCCGGGGCATGCGTGTTCGTCGAGCTCGACTCCGAAGAGCAAGCCCGCACGGTGGTCGCGCAACGACCGGTGAACTTCGCGGGCTTCGCGGCCCGCGGCCTGCAGGAGCACCCGTTGCGGGCGCTGGTGCAGGAGTAGTCAGTCCACTGGGGAGTCGCCAAGCTGGTTAAGGCACCGGATTTTGATTCCGGCATGCGAAGGTTCGAATCCTTCCTCCCCAGCCATCTTCGTCCGCGCGTCGTCTGCCAACGCCCACTGCCGTGACCAGTTCCGTGCTTGCCCGCGCCACCGGCGCCGTCGACCGCCAACCGCTGGGGTCCGACAACCTCATGGTGTTCACCGGCAACGCCAACCCGCGGCTGGCCGAGTCGGTGTGCAAGCACCTGAACCTGCGGCTGGGCCGCGCGACGGTGGGGCGCTTCAGCGACGGCGAGGTCATGGTCGAACTGCTCGAGAACGTCCGCGGTCGCGACGTCTTCATCCTGCAGTCGACGTGCATGCCGACCAACGACAACCTGATGGAAGTCGTGCTGATGGCCGATGCGCTGAAGCGCTCGTCGGCCGGACGCATCACGGCGGCCATCCCGTATTTCGGCTACGCCCGCCAGGACCGGCGGCCGCGCTCGGCGCGCGTGGCGATCAGCGCCAAGGTCGTGGCGAACATGCTCGCGGTGGCCGGCGTGCATCGCGTGCTGACGATGGACCTGCACGCCGACCAGATCCAGGGCTTCTTCGACATCCCCGTCGACAACGTCTACGCCGCGCCGATCCTGCTGGGCGACATCTGGAAGCACGCGCACGACAACCTGATCGTGGTGTCGCCCGACGTCGGTGGCGTGGTCCGCGCGCGGGCGCTCGCGAAGCGCCTCGAGTCGGACCTGGCGATCATCGACAAGCGGCGCCCGCGCCCGAACGTGTCGACCGTGATGAACATCATCGGCGACGTCGCCGGGCGCACCTGCGTGATCATGGACGACATGGTCGACACGGCGAACACGCTGTGCGAGGCCGCCGCGGCGCTGAAGGACAAGGGCGCCACGCGCGTGCTGGCGTACTGCACGCACCCGGTGCTGTCCGGCAAGGCGGTCGAGCGCATCTCCAACTCGGCGATCGACGAGCTGGTCGTCACCGACACCATCCCGCTGTCCGAACCAGCCGCCGCCTGCGGGCGGATCCGGTCGCTCACGATCGCCGGCCTGCTTGCCGAGACCATGCTTCGCATCAGCAACGAGGACAGCGTGTCGTCGTTGTTCATGGAGTGACGCGCGCCCGACCGGCACGCGTCGCTTCCTTCGCTCCGGCCGTGCGGATTCGCGCGTGCCGGTTTTCCACGGCGCCGTCTGGTCGCGGCCGGTGCCCGTCACAGGAGCAGTCATCATGCAATTCGAAGTCATCGCCACCGAGCGATCGGCGCAGGGAACGGGTGCGAGCCGCCGTCTGCGTCGCAAGGGCGGCGTGCCCGGCATCGTCTACGGCGGCGGCAAGCCGCCCACCCCGATCGAGCTCGATCGCAACGCGCTCGCGAAGCACCTGAAGCTCGAGGCCTTCCACGCCTCGGTGCTGACGCTGAAGGTCGGCACCGATTCCGACCGCGTGCTGCTGCGCGACGTCCAGATGCATCCGTGGCGCGCGCTCGAGATCACGCATATCGACTTCCAGCGCATCGCCGCCGACCAGAAGCTGCACATGAAGGTGCCGCTGCACTTCGTCAACGCGGAGAACGCGCCGGGCGTGAAGCTGGGCCACGGCATCATCAACCACGTGCTGAACGAGATCGACGTGCAGTGTCTGCCGGCCGATCTGCCCGAGTTCGTCACCGTCGACCTCGGCGAAGTGCAGCTCGGTGACTCGATCCACCTGGGCGACCTCGTGCTTCCCGCCGGGGTCGAGTCGACGCAACTGAAGCACGGCGACAACGCCGTCGTGGCGACCATCCAGGTGCCCCGCGGCGCGGTCGAAGCCGAGGACGCCGCGGCGCCCGTGTCGGCTGCGAACGTGCCCGCGATCGCACAGAAGGAAAAGGATCCCGCGGCCGCCAAGGCTTCGGCCAAGCCCGCCGCGAAGAAGTGATCGACGCGCGGGTTCGCCTGCGCGCCCGCCGCCCGCTGCAGTGCATCGCAGCGGGCGTTTGTTTTTGCGCGGGTGCGACGCGATGAAACTGCTGGTGGGCCTGGGCAACCCGGGCCGCGAGCACGAGGCCACGCGGCACAACGCGGGCTTCTGGTTCGTCGAGCGGGTGGCCCGCGCGGCCGGGGTCGCGCTGCGCGTCGAGTCGCGCTTCCACGGCCTGACCGGCAAGGTTCGCGGGCCCGACGGCGACTGCCACCTGCTGCTGCCGACCACGTACATGAACGCGAGCGGGCGTGCGGTCGGCGCACTCGCGCGGTTCCACAAGATCGACCTCGACGACATCCTCGTCGTGCACGACGAACTGGACCTGCCGGCCGGTGGCGCGAAGCTGCGTCGCGGCGGCGGTGCCGCCGGTCACAACGGCATCAAGGACATCGTCGCCCACCTCGGCGCGGATTTCTGGCGCCTGCGTCTGGGCATCGGTCATCCCGGTGACCGCGCGCAGGTGATCCACTGGGTGCTGCAGGCCCCGCGCCGCGAGGAGCAGGACGCGATCGACGCGGCCATCGACCGAGCGCTGGACGTGTGGCCGCTGCTGCTCGCGCACCGCACCGAGGAGGCGATGCTTCGCCTCCACACGAAGGGCTGACCGGCCCGCCGCCCAACCTCCGAACGGACTGTCTCCCATGAGCCTCAAGTGCGGCATCGTCGGCCTGCCCAACGTCGGCAAGTCGACCCTCTTCAACGCGCTCACCAAGGCCGGCATCGCGGCCGAGAACTATCCCTTCTGCACGATCGAACCGAACGTCGGCATCGTCGAAGTGCCCGACCCGCGGCTCGACGCGCTGGTGCGCATCGCGAAGCCGCAGAAGACGATTCCCGCCACCGTCGAGTTCGTCGACATCGCCGGGCTCGTGGCCGGGGCGTCGAGGGGCGAGGGTCTCGGCAACCAGTTCCTCGCCAACATCCGCGAGTGCGACGCCGTCGCGCACGTCGTGCGCTGCTTCGACGACCCGAACGTCGTCCACGTGGCGGGCAAGGTCGACCCGATCTCGGACATCGACGTGATCGACACCGAACTCGCGCTCGCGGACCTCGCCACCGTCGAGAAGCAGCTCGCGAAGAACGTGAAGATCGCCAAGGCCGGCGGCGACAAGGAGGCCGCGCGTCTGGTCGCGGCGCTGGAGCGGCTCGTGCCGGTGCTCGACCAGGCGAAGCCGGCGCGCAGCGTCGACTTCTCGAAGGAGGAGCTCGCGGTCGTGCGTCCGCTGTTCCTGCTGACGATGAAGCCGCTGATGTACGTCGCCAACGTCGCCGAGGGCGGCTTCGACGCCAACCCGCTGCTCGAGCGCGTGCAGGCGCGCGCCGCCGCCGAGGGCGCGCCGGTGGTCGCGATCTGCGCGGCGATCGAGGCGCAGATCGCCGACCTCGATCCCGAGGACCGCGGCGTGTTCCTCGCCGATCTGGGCATGGCCGAACCCGGTCTCGATCGCCTGATCCGCACCGGCTACGGCCTGCTCGGGCTGCAGACGTACTTCACGGCCGGCGAGAAGGAAGTACGCGCGTGGACCGTGCGCAAGGGCTCGACCGCGCCGCAGGCGGCCGGCGTGATCCACACCGACTTCGAGCGCGGCTTCATCCGCGCGGAAGTGATCGGCTACGACGACTACGTGCGTCTGGGCGGCGAGCACGGCGCCAAGGAAGCGGGCCGCATGCGCCTGGAAGGCAAGGAGTACGTGATGCACGACGGCGACGTCGTGCACTTCCGCTTCAACGTCTGACGCGATGCCGGCGCGGGCGCCGGCATGCAGTACGAAGGAACCACGGCGCGTGGAACGCGCACGCAACAGTCGCTTTGTAGGGTGACGTGCAGGGTCCGCAGAGACCCTGTCCCCTTCAGGAGATCGTCATGCGTCGGTTCCGTGTGTTTCGCGTGCGCGCCATCGCGCTCGCTCTTTCCGCTTCGTTGTCCGCGCCGAGCGCGTTCGGCGCAGGCGTCACGCTGCTTCACGTCGGTGACCAGGAGTCCTGGCTCATCAGCGCGGCAGGCAACGCGCGCGACGTCGCCGGCAACGCGACATCGTTCTACGGCGGCATCGACCGTCTCGCCGCGGTGATCGAGCGTGAACGCGCCGCTGCCGGCGGCCGCTCGGTGCTGACGCTCAACGCGGGCGACGCGTTCATTCCCGGCGTGCGGCTGAACGCGAGCTACGCCGCGTTCGGCGGCGACCCCGTGGCCGGCACTGCGCCGTCCGACTTCTATGACGCGATCGCGATGCGCCGCATCGGCTTCGACGCGGCGGTGTTCGGCAATCACGAGTTCGACCTGCGCACCGATGTCGCCGCGCGCTTCGCCGAGCGCTCCGGCACGACCTACCTGTCGTCGAACCTCGCCTTCACCGGCCCGACCGCGCCGGCGAGCTTCCAGGCACTCGCCGCCGCCGGTGTGGTGGCACCGTCGAAGATCGTGGAAGTGAGCGGCGGACTGCGCATCGGTCTGGTCGGGGCGACCACGCCGTTGCTCAATGCCATCTCGTCGCCGGCGCCGCTGCAGCTGATCGGCTTCGATCCCGCGGCGACCGACGCGCAGAACCTGAACGCGCTGGTGCCGATCCTGCAGGCGCAGGTCGACGCGCTGGAGGCACAGGGCGTCAACGCGATCGTCCTGATGAGCCACCTGCAGAACGCGAACAACGAGATCGGCACGATCGTGCCGCAGCTGTCGGGTGTGGACATCGTCCTGTCCGGCGGCGGGCACGAGCTGATGAACAGCGGCGCGCCGCGGGTGTCGGGTGACGTGCCGGGTCCGCTGACCTACCCGACCGTCGTCGGCACGGCGGTCGCGGGCGAGTCCGCGCTGGTGGTCACGTCGAACTTCGGCAACCGCTACGTCGGCGAGCTCAACTTTTCCCTCGATCCGACCACCGGCGAGGTCGTCCGCAATGCGGCGGGCGCACCGATCGTCGACGCCGGCACGACGCTGCATCGCGTGTCGGGCGCAGCCGCCGACGCCGATCGCGTCACCGTGACGACGCCGGGCACCGCCGCCGCCGACATCGCGCGCGATGTCGTGGCGCCGGTGCGGGCCTTCGTCGCGGCGCAGGAGGCGACGATCATCGGCAACGCCTCCGTGCTGCTCGGACCCGGCGCGGAAGGTTCGGATCCGCGCGGGGCCGCCGGCCTGCTGCCCGGCGCCTTCGTGCCCGGCGTGCGCAACGCCGAGAGCAATCTCGGCAACCTGGTCGCCGACTCGATGCGCTGGTACACCGGTGCGACGGTCGCGCTGCAGAACGGCGGCGGGATCCGGGCGTCGATCGGCGAAGGTCCGATCACGCTCGGCAACGTCAACAGCACGCTGTCGTTCACCAACCTGGTCGGCGTGGTGCCCGACGTGAGCGTCATGCAGCTGAAGGCGCTGCTCGAGCACGGTCTGTCCGGTGCGTCCCCCGAAGGCGCCGTGCAGGGCCGCTTCCCGCAGGTGTCCGGGATCCAGGTCGAGTACGACTCGACGCTTCCGGGTGGGGCGCGCGTGCTGCGCATCGAGCTCGACGACGGCACGCTGCTCTTCGAGGTCGGTGGTCGCGGGGTGCAGTTCGATCGGGTCGATCGCGGTGACGCGTTCGTCGACGGCGCCGCGCGCCTGTCACTGGCCACGATCGACTTCCTCCAGCGCGGCGGCGACGGCTATCCGTTCGCATCGCTGGGCCTGACCGAGTTCCGCCTGCCGGCGGCGACGCGCAACTACTCCGAGGTGCTGGCCGACTTCATCCAGGCCGACCGCGCCACCGGCGGGCTCGGCGGCGAGGTCCGGCTCGCCGACTACCCGGTCAACGACGTGCTCGACTATCGCGGTCGTCTGATCGACATGACCTACGCGGTGCCGGAGCCGTCGACCTACGCGATGCTCCTCGGCGGACTCGCGATGATCGCGGTCGGGGCCCGCCGCCGCGCATCGGTGCGACGCTGACACCTGCAGTGATCGTCGGACCCTCGCATCGGCGAGGGTCCGACGGCCGCGCCGCGCGTCTCAGCCGACGCGGAAGCGCTGCACCAGCTGCGTGAGCGCGGCAGCCTGGGCTTCCATCGCCCGGGCGCTTTCGCCCATGCGCTGGATCGACGACGCGTTCTCGCCGGCCATGCGCGCGATCGATTCGACGTTTCGCGCGATGTCGGTCGCGGACTGACGCTGCGCCTGCGTGGCGGTGGCGATCTCCGACACCTTCGCCAGGGTCGAGCGGGCGCCCGACTCGATCTCCTTCAGGGCCACCGCGGCCGACTCGCTCATCTGCACACCGGAGCGCACGCGCTCGTTGCCGGCATTCATGCTGGCGACCGACGCGCGGGTGCCGTCCTGGATCTTGCCGATCATGTCGCCGATCTCGGCGGTCGCCTTGGCCGTGCGCTCGGCCAGTCCACGGACCTCGTCGGCCACCACCGCGAAGCCGCGTCCCTGCTCGCCGGCGCGGGCGGCCTCGATCGCGGCATTGAGCGCGAGCAGATTGGTCTGGTCCGCGATCTCCTTGATGACAGCGACGATGCGGCTGATCTCCTCCGACCGCGCGCCGAGCGTGGTGACTTCGGTGGCCGCCTTCGACACCGCGTCTGCGATCGCGCGGGTCTCGGCGGCTGCGGTCGACACGAGCTGCTCGCCGCTCGCCGACCGCTGCGCCGACTGGGTCGACGTGTCGACGGTCGCCGCCGCGTTCTCGGCGACCCGCGCGATGCTCGTCGTCACCGCATCGACCGCCCGTGCCGTCGATGCGGCGGCTTCGCGCTGCGACTCC
>JALORJ010000118.1 GCA_025459035.1 Burkholderiales bacterium | reverse complement strand
ATGGCCAGGACCTGCGCGACCTCGTCAGGCGCGCCGACCGCCTTCAGGCGCTCCTCGGCGCTGACGGTTTTCACGTGAAAGGCGGACTCGTACATGCTGTAGAGCAGGCAGTGATGGCGCTCGACGGTTTCGACCGTGAGGCCCGGGAAGCGATCGACCGGCAGACGGACCTCCTCGCAGAGGATCGCGTGACCGCCGATCGACAGCTTGCGCCGCAGGCGAAAGACCGATGTTCCGGCGGCGAGGCCCAGGGCGGAGGCCGCCGCGGCATCGGCCTTGACGCGCCGCAGCTCGAGCAGTTCGGCCTCGATCGGGCCCGCGCGGCCGCTGTCGGGGGTGATGCGCAGGAATGCGTACTGGATGCGCTCGCTCGCGTGCGACGCGACGAACGTCCCGCGCCCCTGCACCCGGATCAGCACCTGCTCGTCCGCGAGCTCCGAGACGGCCTTGCGCACCGTCCCCTGGCTCACGCCGAACTGCTGCGCGAGCTCGATCTCGCTCGGGATCGGCGCCCCCGGACCCCAGACTCCGGCCTGCAGGCGCTCGGTCAGCAACGCCTTGATCTGCCGGTAGAGCGGCTGGAAGGCGGGCGTGGGGGCTTCGGGCTTCATCGCCCCGGCGTTCTACCACAGCGATTCGAGCCCACCAAACGGATAACATGTCTTCTATAAGATACAAGACTTGGATTGACACACGCCTGACGCGATTCCTATGATCCACGACCGATTCCGGCTGCGCGCTGCCGCGGGATGTCGCTGTCGACCCTCGGCCTCGGGCCGTGCGTCGACCGGCCAGCGCGGATCGGAAACCCCGGTTCCGCCCATCCTTCGCCCCAGGAGTTGCCGCGCATGAAGACCCCCGTTCGCGTTGCCGTCACCGGTGCCGCAGGCCAGATCGGATACAGCCTTCTCTTCCGGATCGCGTCGGGCGCGATGCTGGGCCCCGACCAGCCGGTCATCCTGCAGCTGCTCGAGATCCCCGACGAGAAGGCGCAGAAGGCCCTGACGGGCGTGATGATGGAGCTGGACGACTGCGCGTTTCCGCTGCTCGCGGGCATGAGCGCCCATGGCGACCCGGCCGGCGCGTTCCGCGACGCCGACTACGCGCTCCTCGTCGGTGCTCGGCCGCGCGGCCCCGGCATGGAGCGCAAGGACCTGCTGTCCGCCAACGCGGCGATCTTCACCGCGCAGGGCAAGGCGCTCGACGCGGTCGCCAGCCGCGGCGTGAAGGTGCTCGTCGTCGGCAACCCGGCCAACACCAACGCGTACATCGCGATGAAGAGCGCGCCGTCGCTGCCGAAGGGCAACTTCACCGCGATGCTGCGTCTCGACCACAACCGTGCGCTGTCGCAGCTCGCGACGAAGACCGGCAAGCCGGTGGCGTCGATCGAGAAGATGGTCGTGTGGGGCAACCATTCGCCGACGATGTATCCCGACTACCGCTTCGCCACCATCGGTGGGGTCCCGGCGCCGCAGGTCGTGAACGACGCGGCCTGGTACACCGACACCTTCATCCCGACGGTCGGCAAGCGCGGCGCGGCGATCATCGAGGCGCGCGGCGTGTCGTCGGCCGCGTCGGCCGCGAACGCCGCCATCGACCACATGCGCGACTGGGCGCTCGGCACCGGCGGTGCGTGGGTCACGATGGGCGTGCCGTCCGACGGCAGCTACGGCATCCCCATGGACGTGATGTACGGCGTGCCGGTCACGTGCGCGGACGGGCAGTACACGCGCGTCGCCGGGCTCGAGATCGACGCCGCCAGCCGCGCCCGCATGGACCACACGCTCAAGGAACTCGAGGAAGAGCGCGCCGCCATCGCGCATCTGCTCGGCTGAACCTGCCCCGCGCACCGGTCGGCGTGGACCCGCGGCTGCATCCCGACACCGCGCTGTTCGCGGGCGAGCCGGCGCCGCCGGCCCTGCCCGCCTGCGAGCACTTCGCGGGCGCCGAGAAGTTCATCGCGCGGGCGTTCGCGCTGCAGGCCGACACCGGCCCCGTCTTCGACATCACCTGCGACTGCGAGGACGGCGCGCCGGCGGGTGACGAGCGTGCCCACGCGGCGATGGTCGCCGGTTGGATCGCCTCGGGCGAGAACCGCTTCGACCGCGCCGGCGTGCGCATCCACGACGTCGGCCATCCCGCGTGGCGCGACGACGTGGCACAGATCGTCGGCGCGGCCGGCGCGCGGCTGGCCTACATCACCGTTCCGAAGGTGAACCAGCGCGCCGACGTCGACGCCGTCGCCGAGCACGTGCGCGCCGTCCGCGCCGAGCACGGCATCGCGCGGCGCGTGCCGCTGCACGTGCTGATCGAGACGCACGCGGGCCTGCGCCACGTGCACGACATCGCCGCGCATCCGGAGGTCGAGGCGATCGACTTCGGCCTGCTCGACTTCGTGTCCGCGCACGGCGGCGCCTTGCCGGCCGATGCCATGCGCTCGCCCGGCCAGTTCGAGCATGCGTTGCTGCGGCGCGCGAAGGCCGAAATCGCGGCCGCGGCGCTGGGTCACGGCCGCGTGCCATCGCACAACATCTGCATGGACGTCGTCGACCCGGCAGCGGCCGGCGCGGATGCCGCACGCGCGCTACGCGAGTTCGGCTTCCTGCGGATGTACTCGATCCACCCGGTGCAGATCGCGCCGATCGTCGAGGCGTTCCGCGCGACCGAGGCCGAGATCGCCGAGGCGACCGAGGTGCTGCTGGCGGCGCTGGCCGCGCAGTGGGGTCCGGTGCGCCACGCCGGGCGCATGCAGGACCGTGCGAGCTATCGCCACTGGTGGGGCGTGCTGCGCCGTGCCCATGCCGGCGGCGCCGCGCTGCCCGACGTCGCCCGCTCCACCTTCTTCCCGACCGCGTAGCCACGCGCGTCGCGCCCGTCCCGACAGGAGATCTTCGCCATGGCCGTTGCCACCACCCCCGGCGCCCGCTTCCGGCTCGCGCTCGAGCAGGAGAAGCCGCTGCAGATCGTCGGCACGATCAACGCGTATCACGCCCGGCTCGCCGAGCATTCCGGCTATCGCGCGATCTACCTGTCGGGGGGCGGCGTGGCTGCCGGCTCGCTCGGCATTCCCGACCTGGGCATCAGCAACCTCGACGACGTGCTGACCGACATCCGCCGCATCACCGACGTCACCGACGTGCCGCTGCTCGTCGACGTCGACACCGGTTTCGGCGCGAGCGCCTTCAACATCGCCCGCACCACGCGCTCGCTGGTCAAGTTCGGCGCCGCGGCCATGCACATCGAGGACCAGGTCGGCGCCAAGCGCTGCGGTCATCGTCCCGGCAAGGAACTGGTGACGCAGCAGGAGATGGTCGACCGCGTGAAGGCGGCCGTCGACGCGCGCACCGACGCGGCGTTCGTCGTGATGGCGCGCACGGACGCGCTCGCGGTCGAAGGCCTGCAGGCGGCGATCGACCGCGCCTGCGCCTGCGTCGAGGCCGGTGCCGACGCCATCTTTCCCGAGGCGATGACCGAGCTCGCGATGTATCGCCGCTTCGCCGACGCCGTGAAGGTGCCGGTGCTCGCGAACATCACCGAGTTCGGCGCGACACCGCTGTTCACCGTCGACGAACTGCGCGGTGCCGGCGCCGGGATGATCCTGTATCCGCTGTCCGCCTTCCGTGCGATGAACAAGGCCGCGCTGAACGTGTACCGGCGCCTGCGCGACGACGGCACGCAGGCGGGCGTGGTCGACACGATGCAGACCCGCGCCGAGCTCTACGAGCACCTCGGCTACCACGACTACGAACGCAAGCTCGACGCGCTGTTCGCGCAGAAGAAAGCTGTCTGAACCCCGTCCTCACGGAGATCGCCGCATGAGCACCGAGACCCCGACGCCCGCTGCCGACGCCCCGGCCGCCGGCCCGAAGCCCAAGAAGTCCGTCGCGCTGTCCGGCGTCACCGCCGGCAACACCGCGCTGTGCACGGTGGGCCGCACCGGCAACGATCTGCACTACCGCGGCTACGACATCCTCGACCTCGCCGACGACGCGACCTTCGAGGAGATCGCGTATCTGCTGGTGCACGGCAAGCTGCCGAACATCCCCGAGCTCGCGGCCTACAAGATCAAGCTCGCGCGGCTGCGCGGGCTGCCGCAGCAGCTCAAGGCGGCGCTCGAGTGCATCCCGGCGTCGGCGCACCCGATGGACGTGATGCGCACCGGCTGCTCGGTGCTCGGCACGCTGCTGCCGGAGCGCGACGACCACGGGATCCCCGGCGCGCGCGACATCGCCGACCGGCTGATGGCCTCGTTCGGTTCGATGCTGCTGTACTGGTACCACTGGAGCCACAACGGCCGGCACATCGAGACCGAGACCGACGACGAATCGATCGCGGGGCACTTCCTCCACCTGCTGCACGGCCGCCCGCCGTCGGCGATGTGGGAGCGCGCGATGCAGACGTCGCTCAACCTGTACGCCGAGCACGAGTTCAACGCGTCGACCTTCACGGCGCGCGTCATCGCCGGCACAGGATCGGACATGTACTCGTCGATCGCCGGTGCGATCGGCGCGCTGCGCGGCCCGAAGCACGGCGGCGCGAACGAGGTGGCCTTCGAGGTGCAGAGCCGCTACGCCGACCCCGACGAGGCCGAGGCCGACATCGTGCGGCGCGTGCAGGAGAAGCAGATCGTCATCGGCTTCGGCCATCCGGTCTACACGATCGCCGATCCGCGCAACAAGGTGATCAAGGACGTCGCGCGCCGGCTCGCGAAGGACGCCGGCAACCTGAAGATGTTCGACATCGCCGACCGGCTCGAGGCCGTGATGTGGCGCGAGAAGAAGATGTTCCCGAATCTCGACTGGTTCAGCGCCGTCAGCTATCACCTGATGGGCGTGCCGACCGCGATGTTCACGCCGCTGTTCGTGATCTCGCGCACGTCGGGCTGGGCCGCGCACGTCATCGAGCAACGCATCGACGGCAAGATCATCCGCCCCAGCGCCAACTACGTGGGCCCCGAGAACCTCGAGTGGGTGCCGCTGCAGAAGCGCAAGTGATCGCGCCCGCCGCCGACCTCTCACGCCGACCTTTCTTCCAGATCCCCGAGCCACTCCATGTCCGCTGCCATCTCCAACGTCCGCCCCGATCCCGACCAGGTCCTCGTCGACATCGCCGACTACGTCTGCGACTTCGACATCACGTCCGCCGAGGCGTACTCGACCGCCCGCCTGTGCCTGATCGATACGCTCGGCTGCGGCCTCGAGGCGCTGTCCTACCCCGCCTGCACCAAGTTCCTCGGCCCGGTCATCCCCGGCACGGTGGTGCCGAACGGCGCCAGGGTTCCCGGCACGCAGTTCCAGCTCGACCCGATCCAGGCGGCGTTCAACATCGGCACGATGATCCGGTGGCTGGACTTCAACGACACGTGGCTCGCGGCCGAGTGGGGGCATCCGTCGGACAACCTCGGCGGCATCCTCGCGACGGCGGACTGGCTGTCGCGCACGGCCGTCGCGGCCGGCAAGGCGCCGCTGACCATGCGTGACGTGCTCGGCGCGATGATCAAGGCGCACGAGATCCAGGGCGTGCTGGCGCTCGAGAACAGCTTCAACCGCGTCGGGCTCGACCACGTCGTGCTGGTGAAGGTGGCCTCGACCGGCGTCGTCACCCGCATGCTGGGCGGCACGAAGTCCGAAGTCATCGACGCGCTGTCGCAGGCGTGGGTCGACGGCCAGAGCCTGCGCACCTACCGCCATGCGCCGAACACCGGCTCGCGCAAGTCGTGGGCGGCGGGAGACGCGACCAGCCGCGCGGTGCGCCTCGCCCTCACGACACTGAAGGGCGAGATGGGCTATCCGTCGGTGCTGACGGCGAAGACCTGGGGCTTCTACGACGTCCTGTTCAAGGGTCAGCCGTTCCGCTTCCAGCGACCGTACGGCAGCTACGTGATGGAGCACGTGCTGTTCAAGATCTCGTTCCCGGCCGAGTTCCACGCCCAGACCGCGGTCGAGTGCGCGATGGCGCTGCACCCGCTGGTGGCGCACCGCCTCGACGAGGTCGACCGCATCGTGATCCGCACGCACGAGTCCGCGATCCGCATCATCGACAAGAAGGGCCCGCTCGCGAACCCGGCGGACCGCGACCACTGCATCCAGTACATGGTGGCCGTGCCGCTGATCCACGGCCGGCTCACCGCCGCCGACTACGAGGACAGCATCGCGGCCGATCCGCGCATCGACGCGCTGCGCGACAAGATGACGTGCGTCGAGGACAAGGCCTTCAGCGCCGACTACCACGACCCGGAGAAGCGCTCGATCGCCAACGCGATCACGGTGCACTTCAAGGACGGCACGAAGACCGACGAGGTCGTCGTCGAGTATCCGATCGGGCATCGCCGGCGTCGCGCCGAGGGCATCCCGGTCCTCGAGGCGAAGTTCGCGACCAACCTGGCGCGTCGCTTCCCGGCGAAGACGCAGAAGGCGATCCTCGCGCTCGTGGCCGACGCGAAGCGTCTCGAGTCCACTCCGGTGCACGAGTTCGTCGACCTGTTCGTGATCTGACCGCCCTGCCCCCTCCCCTGCACCGACCGTCCCCCGCCTTCCGGAGCCCGCGATGCCGCACAACCTGTTCGACACCCAGCAGACTTTCGCCATCGGTTCGAAGACCGGCCACTTCTACTCGCTGCCGGCGCTCGAGAAGGCCGGGCTCGGGAAGATCTCGCGCCTGCCGGTCTCGATCCGCATCGTGCTCGAGTCGGTGCTGCGCAACTGCGACGGCAAGAAGGTGACCGAGGCGCACGTGCGCGAGCTGGCGAAGTGGAAGCCGAAGGCGGCACGCACCGCCGAGATTCCGTTCGTCGTCGCGCGCGTGGTGCTGCAGGACTTCACCGGGGTGCCGCTGCTGGCCGACCTCGCGGCGATGCGCAACGTCGCGCGCACGATGGGCAAGGATCCCAAGACCATCGAGCCGCTGGTGCCCGTCGACCTGGTCGTCGACCACTCGGTGATGATCGACCACTTCGGGCAGAAGGACTCGCTCGACCTCAACATGAAGCTCGAATTCCAGCGCAACCGCGAGCGCTACGAGTTCATGAAGTGGGGCATGCAGGCCTTCGACACCTTCGGCGTGGTGCCGCCCGGGTTCGGCATCGTCCACCAGGTCAACCTCGAGTACCTCGCGCGTGGCGTGCATCGCGGCAAGGACGGCGTCTACTACCCCGACACGCTCGTGGGCACCGACAGCCACACCACGATGATCAACGGCATCGGCGTCGTCGGCTGGGGCGTCGGCGGCATCGAGGCCGAGGCCGGCATGCTGGGGCAGCCGGTGTACTTCCTGACGCCCGACGTGGTCGGCGTCGAGCTGAAGGGTCGGCTGCGCGAAGGCGTGACCGCGACCGACCTGGTGCTGACGATCACCGAGATGCTGCGCAAGGAGAAGGTGGTCGGCAAGTTCGTCGAGTTCTTCGGCGAGGGCACCGCCTCGCTGTCGGTCACCGACCGCGCGACGATC
>JALORJ010000117.1 GCA_025459035.1 Burkholderiales bacterium | reverse complement strand
GCAGGCGTTCGTCGCGCACTGCTGGCAGACCGCCGATGCCGCCGCGCAGCGCTGGCTCGACAAGCTGTCGGCGCGTGCCTGGCACGTGAGCGCGCCCGATCCCGCGTACGCGGCGATGTGGGCGCAGCAGAACGCCGCCGCGGCGTTGCAGCCGTGACGCTTGCCGCGGCCGATCGCGCCCGCGTGCCGGCCGAGGTCGGCATCGGCCGGCCGGTGGTGTGGCACAACCCGGCGCGCGTCGCGAGCGCCGACGCGCTGGCGGCGTCTCCGATCGGCGCGGCCGACGTCGCGCGCGGGCACGCGCTGTGGGCGCGCTGTGCGCCGCTGCTCGCCACGCTGTTTCCCGAGCTCGCGGCCAGCGACGGTCGTATCGACTCGGCGCTGGTCGCGCTCGACCCGCCGCTCGCAGCCACGCTGGTCGGCGGTGCGCAGCGCGTGTGGGTCAAGACGGATCACGCGCTGCCGGTCACCGGCTGCATCAAGGCGCGCGGTGGCGTGTTCGAGGTGCTGGGCTTCGCGCTCGATGTCGCGACCGCGGCCGGCTTCGGGCGCGACGCCGACGTCACGCAGCTTGCGTCCCCCGCGTGGCGCGCGCGCTTCGCGCGGCACGCCGTGCTGGTCGGCAGCACCGGCAACCTCGGCTTCAGCGTCGGGCTGGTCGCGCGTGCGCTTGGCTTCGAGGCCGAGGTGCACCTGTCGCGCGACGCCAAGGCGTGGAAGAAGGACCGCCTGCGCGCGCTCGGCGTGCGCGTCGTCGAGCACGTCGGCGACTACACGATGGCGGTCGCAGCCGCGCGTGCGCGTGCCGCCGCGACCCCCGGGGCGCACTTCGTCGACGACGAGACCTCGCGCGAACTGTTCGTCGGCTACGCCACCGCGGCCGACGCGATCGCGGCACAGCTCGACGCCGCCGGTGTGCATCCGACGCCCGCGGCGCCCCTGGTCGTGTGGCTGCCATGCGGCGTCGGTGGCGCGCCGGGCGGCGTCACGCTCGGACTCGCGCTGCGCTACGGCGACGCGGTGCGCTGCGTGTGGGTCGAGCCGGTGCGCTCGCCGTGCATGCTGCTGCAGCTCGCCGTCGGCGCCGCCACGCCGGTGTCGGTGCGCGACGTCGGCCTCGACAACGTCACCGTGGCCGACGGGCTCGCGGTCGCCGAGGCCTCGCGCTTCGTCGCGCAGACCTGCGCCGGCCTGGTCGACGCGGTGGTGACGGTCGACGATGCGTCGCTGCTCGCGTGGGTACGGCGGCTGTGGCACGAGGCCGGCCTGCGGCTGGAGCCGGCGGCGGCGGCCGGGTTCGCCGCTTGCGCGCAGGCCGTGGCCGGCCAGCGCACGAGCGATCGCGCCCCAATTCCGGCATGGGTGGCGCCGGGCGCCGTGCACGTGATCTGGACCACCGGCGGCGCGTTGCTGCCGGAGGCGGTGTTCGAGGCGCTGCTGGCGGCCTGATCGGACGTCACCCGGTGCGCGAGACGGTACAGCGGTCATGGCTGCTGCACTTCCCCCCGAATGTCGCGGTCCGGGGCCATGCGTATCGCTGTGCACGCAGACCGATCGCCGATCTGTACCGCGCGCTGGCGGTTCCGGTCTCGACATTCCAGCCGAGCGCGAGCGTGCACGTGGTTACGCTCGTGATGTCGTGATTTCCGGACCCGACCCCATGACCAGTGCAGTGACGCTGATCCCGGCCGCACCCCCGGCCGAGGCCGAAGCGCATTTCGCGGCGGAGTTCACGTTCGAGACCGACTGCCGGGACGTCCACGACGCCCTCGCGCAAGGGGCCGACTTTGTTCTCCTCGACGTGCGATCCCCGGCGCTTTTCGCTCGTGGTCATGTGCCGGGCGCGATCAATCTGCCTCACGCGAAGATCGTGGCGGCAAAGCTGCTCGAGTGGCCGCCCGAAATGCTCTTTGTCGTGTACTGCGCAGGCCCGCACTGCAACGGTGCGGCGCGGGCGGCCCTCCGACTGGCGCGGCTCGGACGACCGGTGAAGATCATGGCCGGTGGCGTGACGGGATGGCTCGACGAACGGTTCGAACTCGTCGGCGAGGACTTCGCGACGCCCTGAGCGGTGCTTGTCGCGATTTCCGGTCGGCGCAGATCGCCGGGGTGAGCGCCCCGTTCGTCCGGTGACCACGCACCGAACGCGGTTGGCGGGCGGGATCGATTCGGCGCCGCCACGGTCCGAGATGCCGGCGGCGACAGCACCTCGGGTGCTATCGATCGCCCACCCGCCGTCCATCGCGACCTCCCCATGCTCTCGACCCTTGCCCCTGCCTTCGCACTGCTCGCCGCCGCCTTGCTGTTCGGTGGCATGACCTTCTTCGCGGCGCTGTTCGCGCCCGCGGTCTTCATCCGGCTGCCAGCCGACACCGCCGGTGCCTTCATCCGCGGCTTCTTTCCCTGGTACTACCTCGCTTGTGCGGGGGTCGCGCTGGTGGCCGGGCTCGCGATGTTCGGCGTGTCGTCGATCGACGCGATCGCGATGCTCGCGAACGCCGCCGGCTTCGTGGTCGCGCGGCAGATCCTGATGCCGGCGATCAACCGGGCGCGCGACGCACAGGCGGCCGGCGACCGCGCTGCCGGGCGGCGCTTCGACCGGCTGCATCGCGCGAGCGTCATCCTCAACTTCGCGCAGCTCGTCGCGACGGCGGTGCTGGTGGTGCGGGTGGGGACGGCCTGATCCGCTCGATCCGCGCGCG
Organism: Burkholderiales bacterium; assembly: GCA_025459035.1. Taxonomy (GTDB): domain Bacteria; phylum Pseudomonadota; class Gammaproteobacteria; order Burkholderiales. Next base: position 4,756 of record JALORJ010000117.1, on the reverse strand, counting down.
ACGCAGCGTCCGGGTCGACTGGCGCGTCGCGCCGCTCAATCGACGGGTCGCGCCGTGAGCGTTCCACCCGCTCGCGCGAACGTGCCGCCGCCCAGGTGGTGGATCGTCTGCAGTTCGACGTTGTCGTCGCGGAAGGACCAGCGTCCGTCGCTGAAGACGCGCGGATCGGCCGCTGCCGCGACGACTTCACCGAAGCACGTGTCGTACGCATCCTCGGCGTGCGGCTCGGCGATGCGTCGACATTCGAGCCACGCCGCGCAGCCGGCTTCGATCACCGGCACCCCGAGCACCGGACCGGCCGCGGCGTCGATCCCCCAGCGCGCGAACTTGTCGACGTCGCGCCCGCTCACCTGGCCGACACCCCAGGTCGTGTCGATCAGTGCGGCGCCGGGAATGCAGATGCCGAACGCGCCGCTCGCCATGACCAGCTCGCGCGTGAACGTGCGCTTGTCGATCACCACCGCGATGCGCGGCGGCGTGAACTCGACCGGCATCGACCACGCCGCGGCCATCACGTTGCGGCGCCCGCCGTGCGCGCTCGTCACGAGCACGGTCGGACCGTGGTTGACGAGCCGGCTGGCGTGCTCGAGGCGGACCGGCGCGAAGCCGGCCGCGGCCGTGGGCGTCACTTCGCGGCGGGCGGCGCGATGTTCGTGTTGAAGATGTCGCGGTGCAGATACCAGGTGGCGCCTTCGCGCTTCCAGATCACGACGTACTTGCCCTGGTCGGCGATCTGGCCGCCCTTCGCGGTCAAGGTGTAGCCGCCGACCTCGGTCGCAGTGTCGCCCAGCAACTCGACCTCCTGCACGTCGAACGCGACGCCGGCGATGCCCATGCCCATCAGCGCCTCGAAGGTCTTCTCGATCGCGCCGCGGCCGACCATCGGCGGCGCCGCCGGCGGCATCAGGATCGCGTCCTTCGTGTACAGCGCCGCGACTGCATCGGCCTTGCCGGCCGCGACGGCGGCGGAGAACTTCGCGTACTGCGCTTCGATCGCGGCCTGCGTCTGCGGGTCGGCGTGGGCGACCGGAGCGAAGGCCAGCGCGGCGAGCGACAGCACGGGGGCGAGACAGCGGGGGAGGAGGGCGGAACGCATCGGACGGACTCCGGAGAGGACAGGGGGACGACGGGACCGTGACAGGTGCGCGGGCAGTGGTGTCAGCGCCACTGCTTCTCGTCGGCGATCCATTCCGACCCCGGCAGCGGCCCGGGCTTCAGGAACGCATCGACTACGTTCTTCATGACCTTCGAGACATCGTTGTCGCCCAGGTTCCACGGCAGTGCCTGACCCCACGCGATCGAGCTCGGCGCGAACACCGCGCCGTGCTTCGGTGTGGTGAAGAACACCATGTCGGCGCGGATCTGCGGATCCTGCGTGCCGCCCATGCCGGGGTGGTTGTAGAAGATCTCCTCCGACACCTTCGGATAGTTGTCCGAGTGCCCCTCGCTGCTCGCGAGGATGCGCGCGTGCGGCGGCGTGCCGAGCGCGAGGTCGTAGCGGTCGATCTCGATGCCGGCGGCACCCCCGCCGGCCAGGCCGAAGTCGCCGATCACGTCGCTGTCGACGCCCTCGAAGATCCACGCGACCGAGCGGTGCCAGCTGTCGGGCATGCGCCGGTACGGACGCGACTCGTCCATGCCCTCGGACGTGAAGCCGGTGCCGACGAGCTTCTGCGGCGGGCGGGCGCGCTGGCGCCACAGGCCGCTGCGCTCGCCGGTGCTCGTCAGGTAGTGCTCGCCGGGTTCGGCCTGCCAGGCGCGCGAGCCGCTGTCGAGCTTGCGCACTTCCATGACGCCCGGGTCGGCGTCGCGGAAGCCGACGACCCAGTAGTAGCCGTTGCCGGACAGGTACAGCACGCGCCCGCCGTTCGCGAGGTAGTCCTCGGTCGCGTCGAGCATGCGCTCCGAGTAGTACTCGGCGTGCGTGCCGTTGATCACCATGCGGTACGGCGTGAGCGCCGCGACCCCGTCGCGGTGCAGATCCTCGTCGGTGAGGATGTCGTAGTCGTAGCCCGCATGTTCGAGCCACCACACGATCGACAGGTCGGCCGGGAACTGCCAGGCGATGCCGGTGGCCGGCATGCGATGGCGCGGGCGCATGTTGACGATCGGCCGGCGCGCGCCGGTCCAGCACACGCCGGCCCCGTCGGCGTGATGGTCGTACGTCGACAGCCCGAAGTCGGGGTTGCGGTACATCTCGATGTCGACGTCCGCGAGCACGACCGTGTGCGACGTGACCACCTGCGCGGCGGGGCCGTCGAACGACAGGTGCTCGTTCGCGTACGCGAGGTAGCTCGCGGTCGGCATCAGCATGCAGATCCGCCCGGTCGGGGTGCGTGGCCGCACGAAGAACACGGCATGTTCCTCGGCCGCCAGGGCGCCGTCGCCGGCGCGCAGCCGCACCGCGTACACGCCGCTGCGCAGCGCGTCGGGCAGCGTGAAGTCGAGCGTCGGCGCCCAGCGGCAGTCGGTCATCGCGTCGTCGTGGAAGTCGATGCCGCCGTACTGCGCCGGCGCCAGCCGGAAGCAGTCGTCGCGCCCGTTCCAGTTCCAGCCGGTCATGCCGCGCACCGGATGGTTGACGCCCTGCGCGTGCAGGCCGTGCGGGCCGACGTCGGTGACGGTGTCGCCGATGCCGCGGTCGGTGTAGCCGGCGGTGGTGTCCCAGTGGGCGATCACGCCGCCCGCCGGCGGTGCGCCGGTGGCCTTGATCGCGGCGAGCGCATCGAGGCTTGCGGCACCGGCGAGCACGCCGCAGCGGTCGATCTTGCCGTTGAAGCACTGCGCGACGAAGCGACCGCGCGCGGCGTTGTGCTCCGAGGCCCCGCCGATCAGGAACGGGATGTCCGCGCCATGGACCGGCGCGACGCGCAGCGACATCGCCGTGTGGCCGTCCTGGTCGATCGGCACCACGTGGCCCAGCAGGCTGTTCCAGCGGTTGAGCACCGACCACTGGTGCAGCGTCGCGCGCTTCGCCGACGCATCCCAGGTGGCGGCGACGAACATCCAGCAGCGCGCGAGCAGCGGCACCTCGGCGCTGATCGTGTCGACGACGTGGCCGTCGCCGACCCAGAACTCGAGCCGGCCGTCCGGACCGATGCCCAGGCCGTACCCGGCGGTGCCGTCGATCGACCAGCGCGACAGGACGCACTGGCGGCGCTGGCCGGGCATGGCCGGCCGGATGTACGCGTACAGCGTGAAGCTGCCGTCGGGCGCGAGATGGCGCTGCGGATCGTCGACCGCGAGGAAGTTGCCGACCTGCGTGTACTGGCGCGTCACCGCGACGGGTCCGTCGATCGGCGACGCGACGACCTCCTCGACGAAGCCGGGACCGCCCGGACCCTCGTCGCCGTGCAGCAGCCGCACGAGCTGCGCGTGCGCGTCGGTCGTGCCCTCGGCACTGACCATCACGCGCAGCCGGTCGCCGGGCCGCACCGTCAGATGCTCGGCGTACGCGAACAGCTTGATGCGCGCCACGGCTCAGGACTCCATCAGGTCGTTCACGCGGCGCAGGAACACTGCGTGCAGCGCATCGTCGAGGCGCGTGTGGACGACGTCGTCGACCTGGCGCGGCGGCACGCCGCGGCGCCCGGACAGCGCGACGACGCGCCACGCCGCGAACGGTGTGATGGTCTGGATCGCGTACTTGTCGGCGACGCCGGCGCGCCGGAAGTAGTTCAGCACCCGCTCCAGCGCCTCGCTGTGCTGGCCGAGCGGCTTCGCGCGGTGCTCGGCGATCAGCGCCTCGTCGATCAGCGTCTTGAGGTAGTCGCGCAGCAGCTTGTCCTGGCGCCGGTAGTAGATGGTCTGCTTGTCGCGGATCTCCGCGGCTTCCTCGGGCACGATCTCGCCTCCCTTCTCGGTACGCGCCGAGCGGCGCTCGCTCTTGATGCGGTCGCGCCACGCGCGAAACTGCGCGCGGATGCCGAACAGGCCGGCGCGGGTGAACAGCACGGTCGCCAGCATCAGCGCACCGATCAGCACGAGGCGCCACGGGCCCCACTCGACCAGCAGCTTGTCGGCGAGCACCACCAGCAAGGTGCCGACGACCGCGCCTTCGGCGGTGCCGATGCCGCCGATGACGATCATCGCCAGCATCAGCATCAGCTGGTCGGTCGAGAAGATCGACGGCGACACGCCCTTGAAGTGCGCGGCGTAGAAGCCGCCGATCACGCCGAGCGCCGCCGACGAGATCAGGAAGACCTGGATGCGCGCTCGGTCGTAGCCGATGCCGACCGCCTCGGCGAAGGCTTCGTCCTCGCGCGCGGTGCGCAGCAGGCGCCCGAGGCGCTGGCCGTTGACGACGCGGTACAGCGCCAGCGCGGCGAGCAGCAGCGCGAGACACGCGAAGTACTTGATCTGCAGTTCGGTCGGCGTGCCGTCGAACGCTTCGGGCACGTACGACGGCGCGCCGTAGAGCCCGCCGGTGGCCGAGCCGAGCGCGCGCGACTGCACCACCCAGACCCGGCACAGCTCGACCAGGCCGAGCGTGAGCAGCGCGTAGTAGAAGCCGTCGAGCCGGATCGCGGGCAGGGCGATGACGAGGCCCGCGACCAGACCGGTGCCGGCCCCGATCGCCGGCATCGCCCACCACGGCAGGCCGAACTGGATCGCGAGCCACGCCGAGCCGTAGGCGGCGGTGCCGACGACCGCGAGCGTGGCGAGGGAGAACAGGCCTGCCGTGCCGATGATCAGCATCCACACCAGGTTGATCGCGGCGTAGATCGAGAAGATCGCGGCCGCGTCGAGCACGGTC
>JALORJ010000116.1 GCA_025459035.1 Burkholderiales bacterium | reverse complement strand
AACAGTGGTGGGCGGTGCACTACGGCGGTCGCGGCGGCGCCGCGAGCCTCGCGATCTCGGCCACCGACATGGCGCTGCACGACCTGAAGGCGAGGCGCGCGGCGCAACCGCTGTGGCGGATGCTGGGCGGCTTCGATCCGAAGGTGCCCTGCTACGCGGGCGGCATCGACCTGTGGCTGCCGCTGGACGAGCTGCTGCGCCAGACCGACGCCAACCTCGCCAGGGGCTTTCGCGCGATCAAGATGAAGGTCGGGCGCCCGAAGCTGTCGGAGGACGTCGCCCGTGTCGCCGCGATGCGACGCCATCTCGGCGACGACTTTCCGCTGATGGTCGACGCCAACATGCGCTGGACCGCGGACGAGGCGATCCGCGCGGCGCGCGCGTTCGCGCCGTCGCAGCCGGGCTGGCTCGAGGAGCCGACGATCCCGGACGACATCGCTGGCCACGCACGCATCGTGCGCGAGGGCGGTCTGCCGGTCGCGACCGGCGAGAACCTGCATACGCTGCACGAGTTCCAGCAGCTGATCGCGGCCGGCGGCGTGACCTTCCCGGAGCCCGACGTCACCAACTGCGGCGGGGTCACGGTGTTCATGAAGGTCGCGCACGTGGCGGAGGCCGCGAACCTGCCGGTCACGTCGCACGGCGCCCACGACGTCACCGTGCACCTGCTCGCCGCGGCGCCGAACCGCTCGTACCTCGAGGCGCACGGCTTCGGTCTCGACCGCTACATCGCCGAGCCGCTGCGCATCGAGGACGGCTTCGCGATCGCGCCCGATCGCCCGGGTCACGGCATCGTCTTCGACCGCGCCGGGCTCGCGTCGCTGCAGCTCGCATGACCGCAGCGCCCGCCGCGCCGGGCGGCGCGGTGGCGCTGCCGCCATCGATCGTCTTCATCGAGCGCGACTGGCTCGACGCGAACCACGTGCTGCTGACCGGGCCGGCGGGCCAGGTGCTGATCGACACCGGCTACGTGACCCACGCGGACACCACTCTGAACCGTGTCGCGCTGGCGCTCGACGGCCGCCCGCTGCAGCGCCTGATCAACACGCACGGACACGCCGATCACATCGGCGGCAACGCGGCCGTGCAGCGCGCGTTCGGCTGCACGATCCACGTGCCCGAGGGCGAGGCCGACGCGATCGCGGCGTGGGACACGCGCGCGCTGTGGCTCGACTGGGCCGGGCAGCGCGCCGAGCGATTCACCTTCGACGGCGTGCTGCGAGCCGGCGACCGCTTCGCGGCCGGAAGCCACACCTGGGAAGCGATCCAGCGCATCGCCGCGATGCGGGCCGATCCGCAGCGCATGGCGTGGGCGGCGGCGCGCGCGATGTTCGCGTTCGCGCTGCTCGACCGGCGCGCGCTCGCGCGCGCGTCGCTGCCGGCGTACTTCGCGACGACCGGGTTCTACGCGGAGTGCGTGCTGCCCGCGCTGGCGCTCGCGCCAGACGCGTTCGCAGATGCCCTGGTCGAGTCGCTGGTGGCGGCCGGTGCCGCGCGGGTTCGCGACGACCACGTCGAGACGACGTCCGCCGCGTGAGCGGCCGTGGAGCGCTGCGCGCTCCGGCGGCGGCGATCAGGCCGCGCGCGAGCGTGCGCCGGTGAACGCCGCATCGGCGTACACCTGCCGGAAGTACTCGCGGAAGGCGGCCATCGGCGCCGACAGCGGCCGGTGCTTCTTCCACGCGAGGCCCACGTCCATCGACGGCACGACGTCCTTCAGCATGACGGTCTCGATGCGCTTGCCCTCGAGTGACCACGGCCGGTAGACGAGGTCGGACAGGATCGCGACCCCGAGCCCGTTGGCCACCATGCTGCGCACCGCCTCGACCGACGCCGTGCGCAGCCGCACGTCCGGGAGGTACGGCGTGCGGCTCCAGTAGCGCAGCGTGGTCTGCGCGGCCTCGTCGACGGTGAGCATGATGTACGGCTCGCGTGCGACATCGGCCAGGCGCACGTCCGCCTGCTGCAGCAGCGGATGGCGCGCCGGCACCCACAGCCGGCGTGCCGAGGCCATCAGGGTCTCGCTCGCGAGTTCCGAGTTCTTCACGTTCGAGGTCAGCACCACGCCCAGGTCGTGGCGCTGGTCGATCAGCCCCTCCTCCACCTGCTCGCGCGTCACTTCGTGCAACCGCACCCGGATCTGCGGATGCAGCTGCGCGAACCGCTGCAGGTGATGCGGCAGGAAGTAGCCGATCACGGTGTAGGTGGCCGCGACCGACAGGTCGCCGTCGATCTCGTCGGGCGCGGGCGCCACCCGCAGCGCGTCGTCGACGGCGGCAAGCACCGTGTACGCGTGGTTCAGGAAGCGGCGTCCGCTCTCGGTCAGGTCCATGCCGGTCGGCGTGCGCTGGAACAGCGCGGTGCCCAGCGTGGCCTCGAGGTCCTGGATGGCCGTCGTGACCGCCGACTGCGAGATGTTCAGGTGATGGGCGGCCTGGGACACCTGCCCCAGCTCGGCCGTGGCCACGAAGTACTTGATCTGGCGGATCGTCAGCGACATCGGGGTATCGTAAACGTCGATACCGCGCTATCTGAAATTCGGTTTTTCCATCGACCGCCGGGGCGCTTCAATACGGGCCCCGAGACCGCTGCGGAGTCCCCGACGATGACACTGGCCATCAACTGCGACATGGGCGAGGCCTTCGGCCTGTACCGCTGCGGAGACGACGAGGGCATCTTCCCGTTCATCACCATCGCCAACGTCGCGTGCGGTTTCCACGCATCGGACCCGGTGGTGATGCGGCGCACGGTGCGGCTGGCGAAGCAGCACGGCGTGGCCGTCGGCGCGCATCCGTCGTACCCCGACCTGCAGGGCTTCGGCCGGCGCGAGATGAAGATGAGCCGCGACGAACTGTCGGCCTGCCTCGTCTACCAGGTCGGCGCGCTGAAGGGCTTCCTCGATGCCGAAGGCATGGCGCTGAACCACATCAAGCCGCATGGCGCGCTCTACGGCGTGGCGGCGCGCGACGAGCAGATCGCGCACGCGGTCGCCGACGCGGCCGAGGTGTTCGGCGTGCCGCTGATGGGCATGGCCGGCAGCCTGCACGAGAAGGTCTACACCGCCCGCGGCATCGGCTTCGTCCCCGAGTACTACACCGACCTCGACTACAACGACGACGGTGGCCTGATCATCACCCGCGAGCACGAGGCCAAGGACGCGACCCAGGCGGTCGCGCGCACCCTGCGTGTGGTGAAGGAAGGCGTGGCGACGTCGATCAACGGTCGCGACTTCCCGATGCGGGCCGAGTGCATGTGCGTGCATTCGGACACCCCCGGTGCCGTCGAGCTGGCTCGCGCGGTTCACGCGGCGCTGAAGCCGTGGCTCGGAACGCCCGGTCCGGCAGCGCTGGCCGCCTGACGCCCCGCCCCGCCGTTTTTTCTCCCTTTCGCCCCCCGCCCACGAGGACTCTCCCAGATGGCCCAGCACGAAGTGCTCTGTCCGTTGCCCGGCACGTTCTACCGGCGTCCGGCGCCGGACAAGCCGGTGTTCGTCGAGGACGGCGCGACGGTCGCGGCCGGCACCGTGATCGGTCTGGTCGAGGTGATGAAGCAGTTCAGCGAAGTGCAGGTCGAGGTCGGCGGCACGCTCGTGCGCTTCCTCGTCGACAACGAGGCCCCGGTCGAACCCGGCCAGCCGCTCGCGCTGATCGAGACCGCCTGAGCATGGCGCTCTCCATCCGCAAGGTGCTGGTCGCCAACCGCGGCGAGATCGCGGTGCGGGTGATCCGCGCGGCGCGCGAGCTCGGGCTGCAGACCGTCGCCGTGTTCAGCGACGCCGACGCCGACAGCCTCGCGGTGCGGCTGGCCGACCAGGCCGTCGGCATCGGCCCGGCGCAGGCCGCGAAGAGCTATCTGAACGTCGAGCGGCTGCTCGACGCCGTCAAGGCGAGCGGCGCCGACGCCGTGCATCCGGGCTACGGCTTCCTGTCCGAGAACGCGGCGTTCGCCGAGGCCGTCGCGCAGGCCGGCGCCGTGTTCATCGGGCCATCGCCGCAGGCGATCCGCACGATGGGCAACAAGGCCGCCGCCCGCGAGGCCGCGATGCGTGCCGGCGTGCCGTGCGTGCCGGGCAGCGACGGCGTGGTGTCGAGCGTCGACGAAGCGGTCGCGGTCGCGGCCCGCATCGGCTACCCGATCATGATCAAGGCGTCGGCCGGCGGCGGCGGCCGCGGGATCCGCGTGGCGGCGTCGGCGGACGAGCTGGTGCAGCAGATGACCGTCGCGCAGACCGAGGCGCAGGCCGCGTTCGGCGACGGTGCGGTCTATCTGGAACGCTTCATCCGCCGTGCGCGTCACGTCGAGGTGCAGATCCTCGGCGACGGCGAGCGCGTCGTGCACTGCTGGGAGCGCGAGTGCTCGCTGCAGCGGCGGCGCCAGAAGATCTTCGAGGAGGCCCCGTCGCCGGCGCTGGATGCCGCCACGCGCGAGGCCCTGTGCACGTCGGCGGTGAAGCTCGCGCAGGCGGTGAACTACCGCGGCGCCGGCACGCTCGAGTACCTCTACGACGACGACTCGCGCGAGTTCTTCTTCATCGAGATGAACACGCGCATCCAGGTCGAGCACCCGATCACCGAGATGATCACCGGCGTCGATCTCGTGCGCGAGATGATCCGCGTCTGCGGCGGCGAGACGCTGTCGCTCGCGCAGTCGGACATCGTGATCCGCGGCGCCGCGATCGAGTGCCGCATCAACGCCGAGGACCCGTCGCGCAACTTCTTCCCGAGCCCGGGCAAGGTCACGGGCCTGCAGCTGCCGGCCGGGCCCGGCGTGCGCATCGACTCGATGGTGTTCGACGGCTGCACGATCCCGCCGTACTACGACTCGCTGCTGATGAAGCTGGTGATCCACGCCGAGACCCGCGACGCGGCGCTCGCACGTGCGGCGCGCGCGCTGCGCGAGCTGCGCGTCGACGGCGTCAAGACCACCGCGGCGCTGCACGCCGAGCTGCTGGCCGACCCCGAGGTCCGCGCCGGCGCGTTCCACACCAACTGGCTCGAAGGCTGGCTCGCCGCGCGCACCGCGCCGGCGGCCGCGGCCTGAGTCCCGTCGTCTTCCGACCCACCCGACCACGAGGCACCGCATGAGCATCGGGTCCGCCCGCTACACCTTCGGCGCCGACGAGCACGTGTTCGTCGAGCTGTCCGAGGAGATGTCGCTGGAGGCGTTCTTCAAGGGCATGGCCATCACCAACGCGCTCGCCGCGCGCAAGGTGCCGGGCGTGACCGAGATCTGCCCCGCCAACGCGTCGTACCAGGTGCGCTTCGATCCGGACGTCATCGCGCCCGACGCGATGCTCGCCCTGCTGCAGCAGCTCGAGTCCGAACTCGGCAACGCGTCGCTCGAGATCGCGACGCGGATCATCGAGGTGCCGGTCTTCTACAACGACCCGTGGACGCACGAGACGCTGATGCGCTTCCGCGAGCGCCACCAGGACCCGACCGCGACCGATCTCGAGTACTCGGCGCGCGTGAACGGCTACGCGTCGGTCGACGCGTTCATCGACGCGCACGCCGGCAGCCCGTGGTTCGTGTCGATGGTGGGCTTCGTCGCCGGTCTGCCCTTCCTGTTCCAGATGGTCGAGCGCGCGAAGCAGATCGAGACGCCGAAGTACCTGCGCCCGCGCACCGACACGCCGAAGCTGACGATCGGCCACGGAGGCTGTTTCGGCGCGATCTACTCGGTCCGCGGGGCGGGCGGCTACCAGATGTACGGCATCACGCCGGCGCCGATCTTCGATCCGGCGCAGTCGCTGCCGTACTTCAAGGACTTCATGTGCTTCTTCCGACCCGGCGACATCGTGAAGTACCGGCGCATCGACCGCGCCGAGTACGACGCGATGGTCGGTCAGGTCGAGGCCGGCACGTTCACGCTGAAGATCGCGCCGGTGCAGTTCTCGCTCGCGAGCTTCCTCGCGGATCCGACGGCGTACAACCGCTCGCTGATGGAGGCACTGCGATGAGCATCGAGGTGCTGAGGCCCGGACTGGCCACCACCGTCCAGGACGCCGGGCGCCCCGGCTACTACAACGTCGGCATCCCGCTGTCGGGTGCGATGGACCAGTACTCGCTGCGTGTGGCCAACCTGCTCGTCGGCAACGACGAGACTGCCGCGGCGCTCGAGTGCGCGCTGATGGGACCCGAACTGCGCTTCCACACGGACGCGGTGATCGCGGTCGCCGGATCGACGATGACGCCGAAGTTCGACGGCGTCGCGCAGGCCTGCAACACGGCGCTCGCGGTCCGCGCGGGCACGGTGGTCAGCTTCGACTTCATGCGCGCCGGCGCGCGCGCGTACGTCGCGATCGCGGGCGGCATCGACGTGCCCGTGGTGCTCGGATCGCGGTCGACGTACGGCCTCGGTGCCTTCGGCGGCTTCCAGGGGCGCAAGCTCGCCGTCGGTGATCGTCTTCCGGTCGGGGTGCCGCAGCGCACGCCGACCCCCGGGCGCAGCGTCGACGCTTCGCTCGTGATGCCGCTCGACAAGGAAGTGCCGCTGCGCGTCGTGCCCGGGCTGTACTTCCACCGCATCACCGACGCGTCGGCGCAGACCTTCTTCGACGACACCTGGGTGATCGCGCCCGAAGCCGACCGCATCGGCGTGCGCTGCCGCAGCGGGCGCCCGCTCGAGTGGCGGCCTCGCGCGCAGCCCTTCGGCGCGGGCTCCGATCCGTCGAACATCGTCGATGCCGGCTATCCGTACGGCTCGATCCAGGTGCCGGGCGGCGTGGAGCCGATCATCCTGCACCGCGACGCGGTGTCCGGTGGCGGCTACGCGATGATCGGCACCGTCATCAGCGCGGACATGGACCGCATCGCGCAGATGCAGCCCAACTACAAGGCGCGCTTCGTCCGGGTCGACATGGCACAGGCGCTCGCCGCCCGCGCCGAGCGCCGCGCGAAGCTCGACCGCCTGCGCGCCGCGCTCGCGTGACCGCGGTCCGCACGCCCGGCGCAGCCGCCCCCCTGTCCCGACCCCGCCCGTTCGTGGCGGGGCCTGTTCCACCCTCCCACGTACTGACCGAGGAGCCGTCCATGCAGAAGAAGTTCGTCAAGACCGCGATCGCCGCCCTGGTGCTCGCCGGAGCCGCGGCGCACGCCGGCGCCGCCGACTGGTTCCCCTTCAAGGTCGAGCAGATGGAGCCCGCGTTCTCGCCCGACGCCAAGGCCACGCTCGTCGACTACGTGCCGCTGCCGAAGGCGTCGAAGAAGTGGGACATCTGCGTGTCGTTCCCGCACATGAAGGACGCGTACTGGATCGGCGTCGACTACGGCGTCGCCGAAGAAGCCAAGCGCCTCGGCGTCAAGATGCAGCTGGTCGAGGCCGGTGGCTACACCAACCTCGCGAAGCAGATCTCGCAGATCGAGGACTGCGTGTCGCGCGGTGCGCAGGCGGTCATCATCGGCGCGATCTCGGCCGACGGCCTCAACGGCCTGATCAAGACCATCGCCGCGAAGAAGATCCCGGTGATCGACGTCGTCAACGGCATCAACTCGCCCGACATCTCGGCCAAGTCGCTGGTGAGCTTCCAGACCATGGGCGCGCAGGCCGGCGAGTTCATCGCCAAGAAGCACCCGAAGGGCGGCAAGCCGGTCAAGGTCGGCTGGTTCCCGGGCCCGGCCGGCGCCGGCTGGGTCGAGGCTGCCAACAAGGGCTTCATGGAAGCGACCAAGGACAGCGCGCTGGTCATCCTCGAGCCGAAGTACGGCGACACGGGCAAGGAAGCGCAGTCGAAGCTGATCGAGGACGTGCTGCAGGCGCATCCGGACGTGGAGTACATCGTCGGACCGGCGATCAACTCCGAAGCCGCGGTGCCGATCCTGCGCGAGCGCAAGCTCGACAAGCAGATCAAGGTCGTCGCGTTCCACACCAACCCGGGCGCGATCGACGGCATCGCCAAGGGCCGCGTGCTGGGCGCGCCATCCGACTCGATGGTCATCCAGGGCCGCATCGCGATGGACCAGGCCGTGCGCATCCTCGAAGGCAAGGACTACATGAAGCACGTCGGTCCGAAGATCTTCATGGTCGACCAGGACAACATCAAGAAGCTGCCGCGCGAGATCCTGCTGGCCCCGGCCGACTACAAGCCGGTCTTCAAGGTCAACTGAGCATGAACCCCGCGGGCGGCCTGCTCGGCGCCCGCCGGACGCCGGCCCGTCCGCGGCCGCCGGCGTCCCTCCGATTCCGCGGCGTGCGCCTCGTGCGCGCGCCGCTTCGCCTCACCGGCTGCCGATGACGTCCGCGACGCCTCCCGCTTCCTCCCGCCCGCAGCCCACGGCGGCGCCGCGCGCGCTGCTGCAGACCCTCGCGCTCACGAAGCACTACCCGGGCGTCAAGGCGCTCGACGGCGTCGACTTCACGCTCGCGCCGGGCGAGGTGCACGCGCTGTTCGGCGAGAACGGCGCCGGCAAGTCGACGCTGATCTCGCTGGTGGCGGGCGCCAACGCGCCGACGTCCGGACAGATCGTCCTCGACGGACACGAGGTGCGCATCGACTCGGTGCTCGCGGCGCGGGCGCTGGGCATCAGCGCCGTGTTCCAGGAGTTCTCGCTGGTGCCGACGCTCAGCGTGGCAGAGAACCTGTTCCTCGGCGATGAACCACGACGCGGTCCGTTCGTCGACCGCCGCGGCATGGTCGAGCGGGCACGCACGCTGTTCGCCGACCTGCAGTTCGACCTCGATCCACGCCGTCGCGTGGGCACGCTCACGCGCGCCGAGCAGCAGATGGTCGAGATCGCGAAGGGCTTCCGCAGCCGCCTGCGCGTGCTGATCCT
>JALORJ010000115.1 GCA_025459035.1 Burkholderiales bacterium | reverse complement strand
ACGCGATGTACGTCTGCCTGTGTCACGGTGTCACCGACGGCCAGATCCGTCGGGCGGTCGATGCCGGTTGCTGCTCGATGCGCAAGCTGTCGCAGGAACTGAAGGTCGCGACCAACTGCGGTCGGTGTGCCGTGCACGCGAAGCAGGTGCTCGACGACACGCGCGCCGAGCGGGCGCCGTCCGGCATGCGCTTCGCGCTGGTCTGAGCGCGCGATCCACGGCGACGCGCCCCGTGTCGCGCATCGAGACGGCTCGCCACGTGGCGAGCCGTTTTCGTTTCCATTCGCATCCCACGCCATCGCGAATCCCGAACCCGCGATGCGGCCACGGTCCCTACACTCCGGGCGTCTTCAATCTTCTGCAGGGTTTCGGCACATGAAGGGCGACAAGAAGGTCATCGCGCATCTCAACAAGATCCTGTTCAACGAACTCACCGCGATCAACCAGTACTTCCTGCACGCGCGGATGTTCAAGAACTGGGGCCTGAAGAAGCTGGGCGACTACGAGATGCACGAATCGGTCGACGAGATGAAGCACGCCGACCGGCTGATCGAGCGCATCCTGTTCCTCGAAGGCGTGCCGAACCTGCAGGACCTCGGCAAGCTGATGATCGGCGAGGACGTCAAGGAAGCGCTCGAGTGCGATCTCAAGCTCGAGATGCTGGCGCACCCCGACCTGCAGGCCGCGATCGCGGACTGCGAAGCCGTCAAGGACTACGTCTCGCGCGAGCTGTTCGAGGACATCCTCGAGAGCGAGGAAGAGCACATCGACTTCATCGAGACCCAGCTCGAGCTGATCGGCAAGATCGGCATCCAGAACTACATGCAGTCGGCGATCGGCGAACTCACGCCGTCCTGAGCCTCCCCTCGACGTCGCTTCGGCGCACGGGCCGCCTTCGGGCGGCCCGTGTCGTTTCCGTCATCCGCCGCGCGGGCCGGCGTCCCGCCACGACCGCCCGCGCGGCGCCCGGCGGTGGCGTCCCGGCGTCAGCGCCACCGTCGGGCCCGGACCCCCGCGACGGCATCATCGGCACCATGACCCGTCTCGCTGCCCTCGTCTGCACGCTGCTGCTCACCGCCTGCACGATTGCGCCGCCGCGTTCGGTCGATGCGCCGGTCACCGACCGGGCACCCACCGCGACGCCCGTTCCGTCGGTGCCGCCGAAGCCGATCGTCGTGCCCGCACCGAAGATCGCGATCGCGCTCGGCAGCGGCGCCGCGCGGGGCTTTGCGCACGTCGGCGTGCTGAAGATGCTCGACGCCCAGGGCATCCGGCCCGACATCGTCGTCGGCACGAGCGCCGGCAGCGTGGTCGGCGCGCTCTACGCGGCCGGCATCTCGCCGTTCGAGATCCAGAAGCGCGCGCTCGAACTCGACGAAGGTGCGGTGCGCGACCTGACGCTCCCGAACCGCGGTTTCCTCAAGGGCGAGAAGCTGCAGGGCTGGATCAACGACGCGGTCGGCAATCGGCCGATCGAGAAGCTCGACCGGTTGCTCGCGGTAGTCGCGACCGACCTGCAGACGGGCGAGCCGGTCGTGTTCCGGCGTGGCAACACGGGTCAGGCCGTGCGCGCGTCCAGCAGCGTGCCCGGGGTGTTCCAGCCGGTGTCGATCGGCGGGCGCGACCACGTCGACGGCGGCGTGACGATCCCCGTGCCGGTACGCGTCGCGCGCGACCTCGGCGCCGACATCGTCATCGCGGTCGACATCGGCAAGCATCCCGACACGTCGCGCACGCGCGACACGATCGACGTGCTGCTGCAGACCTTCACGATCATGGGATGGCGGTTGTCGCGGCAGGAGCTCGCGCTGGCCGACGTGGTGATCACCCCCGACACCCGCGACCTGCGCAGCGCGAGCTTCGAGAGCCGCAACACGGCGATCCTCGAAGGCGAGAAGGCGGCGCTGGCGGCCATGCCGAAGCTGCGCGAGAAACTCGCCGAGCGTGAGGCGCGTGTGCGCCGCGCGCTCGAAGCCGCCGCCGCGACCCGCTGACGCGCGTCGCGACGGCGGCGGCCCTCACGCCATCGGCGTGCGTCCCAGCGCCTGCTGACGCTTGTCGAGCCACCAGCCGTACTGCGGCGGCCACGTCGCGAAACCGTTGTCGATGCCCAGGGCGGCCTCGGCGTGCAGCGCCCAGTGCGGGTCGTGCAGGGCCTCGCGTCCGATCGCGATCAGGTCGGCCTCGCGACGCTGCAGGATGTCCTCGGCCATGCGCGGTTCCATGATCAGGCCCACGGCCATCGTCGGTACGCCGACGTCGTGCCGGATCTGCGCGGCGTACGGCACCTGGAAGCCGGGAAAGCGCTTGATGCGCGCGGCCGTCGCGGAGCCCGCGATGCCGCCGGACGAGCAGTCGACGACATCGACGCCGAGGCTCTTCAGGCGCCGGGCCAGCGACACCGACTCGTCGAGCGTCCAGCCGCCGTCGACGCCGTCGACCGCGGACACACGGAAGAACAGCGGGCGATCGTCGGGCCACACGGCGCGCACGGCCTCGGTGATCTCGAGGGCCAGGCGGATGCGGTTGTCGAAGCTGCCGCCGTACGCGTCGGTGCGCAGGTTCGAGATGGGCGACAGGAACTCGTGCAGCAGGTAGCCGTGGGCGCCGTGGACCTCCGCCACGTCGAAGCCGGCATCGAGCGCGCGCTTTGCTGTCGCGACGAACGCCGCCTTGACCCGGGCGATGTCCGCGAGGCTCATCGCGTGCGGCACCAGCCAGCCGGTGTCGAGCGGCACGGCGCTGGGCGCGATCACGTTCCACGTGTCCTCGCCACGGGCGCGGTCGGTGTCGTCGAGCGGACCGTTGCCGTGCCACGGCCGCTGCATCGACGCCTTGCGTCCGGCGTGGGCGATCTGGATGCCGGCAGCCGCACCGTTCGCCTTCACGAAGCGCACCGCGCGCGCGAGCGGCTCGATGTGCGCGTCGGACCACAGCCCGAGGTCACCATGCGTGATGCGCCCGTCGCGCTCGACCGCGGTCGCTTCGGTGAACACCAGGCCCATGCCGCCGGTGGCGAACTTGCCGAGGTGCGCGAGGTGCCAGTCGTTGGCGAGACCCTCGACGGCGGAGTACTGGCACATCGGCGACAGCACGACGCGGTTGCGCAGCACGAGGCCGCGCAGGGTGAGCGCGGAGAACAGGGCGGAGGCGGACATCGCGGGCGGTGTGATCCGGACAGGGGGAAGGGCTGGATGGTCGTCGACCTGCGCGTGGGCGTCTTCGGCGGCGCCTGCCATGACTGCCATGCGCAGGGCGTCGCGCGCCGCGGGTACCGCCACGGGGCGCGCCGTGGATGCGCGCCGTCGCCACCGCGGCGCGCGCGGCGCGCGGTCGGGTCAGCGCGGCATCAGCGGATGTGCATGACTGTGCGGATGCGGATGGGTGTGCATGTCGCCGACGTCGACCGGGACGATGTTCAGGTGTCCGTGCCGCACCCCGGGCTCGGCGCGCAGCGCGTCGGCGAGCGCGACGACGTCGACGGTCGGGCCGCGCAGCATCAGCGTCTCGAGGCAGTCGACGTGATCGAGATGGACGTGCATCGACGACAACACGAGGTCGTGGTGGGCGTGCTGGATCGTCGTCAGGCGCTCCGCGAGGTCGCGCGCGTGGTGGTCGAACACGTAGCTGAGCGCCGCGACGCAGAACGGCGCCGCGTGGTGCGCGAGCTTCTCCGCGGCCAGGCGCTCGCGCAGCAGGTCGCGCACGGCTTCCGACCGGTTGGTGTAGCCGCGCGCCTTGATGAGCGTGTCGAAGTCCTGCGCGAGTTCGTCGGACATCGAGATCGTGATGCGTTCCATCGCGGCGGTCCTCGCGCGGCAGGGGGTCAGCGGGCGGCGAGTGCCGCATCCATGCGGTCGAGCGCCGTGGTCAGGCGCGAACGCGGACAGCCGAAGTTGAGCCGCACGAACCCCGGCGCGCCGAACGCGGCGCCGTCGTACAGGCCGACGCCGGCCGCCTCGAAGAACGCCGCGGGATCGTCGATCCCGGCGCCGCGGCAGTCGATCCACGCGAGGTAGGTCGCCTCGACGTGCGTGGTCGCGAGTCCCGGCATCGCGGACACACGGCGCGCGACGAGATCGCGGTTGCCGCGCAGATAGTCGACGAGCGCGAGCCGCCACGGCTCGCCGTCGCGATACGCCGCGCAGGTCGCGACCAGCCCGAGCCCGCCGGGGCGGTGGACGATGCCGGCCATCACCTGCTGCATGCGCCGTCGCAGCACCGCGTCGGGAACGATCGCGAACGCGGCGCCCAGCGCCGGCACGTTGAAGGTCTTCGAGGCGGCCATCAGCGTGATCGAGCGCTCGGCCGCCGCCTCCGACAGCGTCGCGTACGGCACGTGCGTGCGATGGCGGTCGAGCACCAGCCCGCAGTGGATCTCGTCGGAGCAGACGATCAGATCGTGGCGCGCGCACACCGCGTCGAGCGCCGCCAGCTCGGGTTGCGTCCACGCGCGGCCGACGGGGTTGTGCGGATTGCACAGCAGCAGCAGACGCGTGCGGGGCGTGATCGCGGCCTCGAGGCGCGCCGCGTCGAAGCGCCACACCCCGTCGCCGCCGCGGTCGAGCGCGACACGCACGCACACGCGCCCGGAATGCTCGGGGGCCGACAGGAACGGCGGATAGACGGGGACCGCGGTGATCACTTCGTCGCCGGGCTCGGCAGCGGTCCGGCAGGCGATGTCGAGGCCGCTGACCAGACCCGGCAGCGCCACGAGCCAGCGCGGGTCGACGCTCCAGCGCCAGGCCCGCGCGAGCCGGTCGACGATCGCACGCGCGACCTCGGCGCCGGGCTCGATGTAGCCGAAGATGCCGTGCTCGACGTGCGCGCGCAGGGCCTCGACGATGACCGGCGCGGTGCGGAAGTCCATGTCCGCGACCCACATCGGGATCACGTCGCGGCCGGCGTAGCGATCCCACTTGTAGCTCCACATGCCGGCGCGATCGACGACGGTGTCGAAGTCGAACACGGCAGGCGGCGCGGCAGCGGGCGAGGCGGTCATCGGCGGTGGCGGCGAAGGCGGTGGCGCGGACGGGAAGCGGCGTCGAGAGTGCCACGACGCGCGCCGGGGCATGGCCGCGGCGCACCTCAGTGGAAGTCGCGCGAGCGCGTCGCCAGCGCCCCCAGCAGCGACGACAGATCGTCGAGGCGCTCCGCGATCAGGTGCGTGACGCCGGCCTCGCGCTGCACGGTCCCGGTCACCGCCATCAGCCGGGCGCCGAGCAGCGCACGCCGCTGGCGCTCGCCGACGTCGCGCCAGACCACGATGTTGGCGTGGCCGGTCTCGTCCTCGAGCGTGACGAAGATCACGCCGCTCGCGGTGCCGGGCCGCTGCCGGCAGGTCACCAGCCCGGCGGCGCAGACCCGGCGTCCCGGCGTGACTGCCGCGAGCTCGCGCGCGGTCAGCGCACGGTGACGCGCGAGCCGCCGGCGCAGCAGCGCCAGCGGATGGCGTCCGAGCGTGAGGCCGAGGCTCGCGTAGTCGGCGACGATCGAGCGGCCCTCGCTCGGCTCGGGCAGATCGAGCGGCAGCGTGCCAGGCGACGGCAGGGCCGCCAGCAGCGGCGGTGGCTGCAGGTCGAGGCCCGCGACGAGCCACAGCGTACGGCCGCGATGCCCGCCGACCGAGGCGAGGGCGCCGGCGCGCGCCAGCGCGTCGAGATCGCCCCGGTCCAGCCCGGCGCGCCGCGCGAGCACGTCGAAGCTGTCGAACGGCTGCGCGCGGGCCGTCACCAGTCGCTCGGCCGCGGCACGACCGAGCCCCCGGACCTGCTGCAGCCCGAGCCGCAGCGCCGGGCCGTCGGCGGTCGCATCCGTCGCGGGCTCGAGCGTGCAGTGCCAGGTGCTCGCGAGCACGTCGACCGGGCGCACCTCGACGCCGTGGCGACGCGCGTCCTGCACGAGCTGCGACGGCGAGTAGAAGCCCATCGGCTGGCTGTCGAGCAGCGCGGCGCAGAACGCCGCGGGGTGATGGCACTTGAGCCACGCCGACACGTAGACCAGCAGCGAGAAGCTCGCGGCGTGCGACTCGGGAAAGCCGTACTCGCCGAAGCCCAGGATCTGCTGGTAGATCTGCTGCGCGAACGCGGGGTCGTAGCCGCGTGCGCGCATGCCGTCGACCAGCCGCGCCTCGAAGTGCTCGAGGCCGCCGCGGCGCCGCCACGCCGCCATCGAGCGGCGCAGATGGTCGGCTTCGCCCGGCGTGAAGCCGGCCGCGACCACCGCGAGCTGCATCACCTGCTCCTGGAAGATCGGCACGCCCAGCGTGCGTTCGAGCACGCGCTCGACGGCCGGCGACGGATAGGTGATCGGCTCGAGCCCCTGTCGACGGCGCAGGTACGGATGCACCATGCCGCCCTGGATCGGCCCGGGACGCACGATCGCGACCTCGATGACCAGGTCGTAGAAGCGGCGCGGTCGCAGCCGCGGCAGCATCGTCATCTGCGCGCGCGATTCGATCTGGAACACGCCGATCGAATCGGCCCGGCACAGCATGTCGTACACGGCCGGGTCCTCGGCCGGCACGCGGTGCATCGGCAGCGGCGCGCCGCGCTGCGCCCCGACCAGGTCGAGCGCACGACGGATCGCGGTCAGCATGCCGAGGGCGAGCACGTCGACCTTCATCAGCCCGACGGCGTCGAGATCGTCCTTGTCCCACTGGATGACGGTGCGATCGGGCATCGCCGCGTTCTCGACCGGCACCAGCTCGAGTGCACGCCAGCTCGAGCACGCGCCGCATCACACGGTTGTCGGGGTCGAGGCCGGCTTCGCGCAGCCGCTGCGGCAGCGCCGTGTCGGCGCCGCGCAGCGCGAGGCTCGCGGCGATGCGCTCGAGCTGCGTCGTGTCCAGACCCAGCGCACGGCCGACGTCGCGAAACGCACCACGCGGCCGGTAGCAGATGACCGTCGCGGCGAGCGCGGCGCGGTCGCGCCCGTACTTCGCGTAGATGTACTGGATCACCTCCTCGCGCCGCCGATGCTCGAAGTCGACGTCGATGTCGGGCGGCTCGTTGCGCTCCTTCGAGATGAAGCGCTCGAACAGCATCGACATGCGCGCCGGGTCGACCTCGGTGATGCCGAGCGCGAAGCACACGGCCGAGTTGGCCGCCGACCCGCGGCCCTGGCACAGGATGCCGGCCGTGCGCGCGAAGCGGACGATGTCGTAGACGGTCAGGAAGTAGGCCTCGTAGCGCAGCTCGCCGATCAGCGCGAGCTCGTGCTCGATCTGCGCGCGCACACCGGCCGCCACCGACGCGTGCGGTGATGCGCCGCCCGCGTCGAGCGCGCGCCCGTCGGCGTCGAAGCGCGCCCACGGCGGGGCGCCGTCGCCGAAGCGCCACGCCAGCCCGGCCTCGACCAGCGTGCGCAGCCACGCCGCCGGCGTGGTGCCGGTCGGCACGATCTCGTCCGGGTACTCGTAGCGCAGCGCGTCGAGCGTGAACGTGCAGCGCCGCGCGATCGCGACCGACTCGGCCAGCCACGCCGGCGGATACAGCTGCGCGAGCCGCGCACGCGAGCGCAGATGCCGCTCGCCGTTGGGAAACAGCGCGAGCCCGGCACGCGCGACCGTCGTGCGCAGCCGCGTGGCCGTGAGCACGTCCTGCAGCACCCGGCGCCCGCGCGTGTGCATGTGGACGTCGTTGGCCGCCACGCACGGCAGGCCGCACGCCTGCGACCACGCGGCGAGCGTCGCGCGCCGGCTGGCATCGCGACCGTCGCGGTGCAGACCGACCGCGATCCACGCGCGCCCCGCGAAGCGCGACGCGAGCCACGCGACCGTCGACCGCGGCAGCGCACCGGCATCGACCTGCGCCGCGTGCGGCACCCACAGCACCAGACAGCCCGGCAGCCCGTCGTCGAGGTCGCCCGTCGTCAGGCGGTAGGTGCCCTTGTCGGCCTGCCGGCGGCCGGTGGAGATCAGCCGCGCGAGGCGTCCGTAGCTCGCGCGGTCGGTGGCGAGCAGCACGAGGCGCGGGCCGTGCGGTGCGGCCGCGGCGAGGTCCGCGTCGACCGGATCGGCGGCGAGCGTGACCTCGGTGCCGACGATCAGCGGCAGCCCGTGCGTCTTCGCGGCCTGATGCGCCCGCACCACCCCGGCGACCGAGCACTCGTCCGTGATCGCCAGCGCCGAATAGCCCAGCCGCACGGCGCGCTCGACCAGCTCCTCGGCGTGCGACGCGCCACGCAGGAAGCTGAAGTTGCTGACGCAGTGCAGCTCGGCGAAGGCGGGCAGCGCAGGCGCGGCGTCCGGCACTGCGGCGGCCGACGCACCGGCAGCCGTCGCGCCCGGCGCCGCGCGCCGCGCATGGCGATGCGACCGCGGCGCCTCGACGGTGTCGTCGAAGTCGCGATGGAAGCGCGCGTCGATGGGGGGTGGGGCGGGCATGCGGCGGTCGGGCGAAACGCCGAAGACTGTACATAAAAACAGTAAACGGAATGTCCCGATGGCCGCGCCGGCGCTGCGCCGGCCTGTGGTCTCGCAGCCCGAGTCCGCCCCCTCGGACCGGTCGCCGATCGACAACACGCCTGTCCCTGTGAACACGTCGTGTTCGGGAGGAAGGCATCATCGACCCGAGCTAGCCAGAGGTCCCGAGCATGAGAAATCCGA
The DNA here is from genome assembly GCA_025459035.1 of Burkholderiales bacterium. Taxonomy (GTDB): domain Bacteria; phylum Pseudomonadota; class Gammaproteobacteria; order Burkholderiales. Next base: position 7,501 of record JALORJ010000115.1, on the reverse strand, counting down.
TATCCGGCGGTCCGAATGCCTGCGACGGTGCCGGCGCGCCCCGCGAGACCGCTGTCGCCCGGACTCGGGTGTGGCTCGCGATCGTGCTCGTTCAGGCCTGCAGTGCCGTCGCCGGTGTGGCGGCGGCGCAGGAGATGACGCCCGTACCGTTGCGACCGAATCACCCGATCGTGGGCGTCTGGCGACTCGAGGTTCCCGGTACGCAGTGCCACGAGATCTACACATTCCACACCGACGGGACCGGATTCGTCACGAGCGCGGGCCAGGTTGCCCGGACGCACTTCGCGATCGACGATCAGCCGTCCGCTGGCGGCTTCTACCGCTGGGTGGATCAGATCGTCGACGACAACGGCAAGCCAGATTGCACGGGGGCGGTGATGGAGATCGGCCACGTGGCAACCAACTTCATCTTCCTGCTGACGCCGGGTGACGCGTTCGTCATCTGCCGGGACGCATCGCTCGATCGGTGCCTCGGGCCGCTCCGTCGCGTACGCACCGACACCTGAGTGGTCCTCCGATCGCCGTTTGCAGCGCGTACCCCCATGACCGACCCCGTCCTGCGCACGCACCACGCCGCCGGCGTCACCACGCTGACGCTCGCTCGCCCCGCCGCGATGAACGCGCTGTCGCGCGCGCTGCGCGCCGCGCTTGCGCAGGCGTTCCGCGACGCGCAGGCCGACCCGGCGACGCGTGTCGTCGTCGTCACCGGCGCCGGGCGCGCGTTCTGCGCCGGGCTCGACCTGAAGGAGCTGTCGAGCCCCGGTGGCGACGGCGGCAATCTCGCCGTGATCAACGGCGGTGCCGACGACGTCGTGCAGGCGATGGCTGCGTTCGACGGACCGATCGTCGGCGCCATCAACGGTTTCGCGATCACCGGCGGGTTCGAGATCGCGCTCGCGTGCGACGTGCTGATCGCCTCGACGGCGGCGCAGTTCGTCGACACGCATGCGCGGCTCGGGCTGATGCCCGGCTGGGGGCTGAGCCAGAAACTGCCGCGGATCATCGGCGTCGCACGGGCGAAGGAAGTGTCGTTCAGCGGTCGCCCGCTCGGCGCCGCGCAGGCGCTGGCGTGGGGCCTCGTCAACCACGTCGTCGAACCCGAGACGCTGCTGCCGACGTGCGAGGCGCTCGCGCGCGACATGCTCGCGGCCGATGTGCACACGCTGCGCGCGATGAAGCGCCTGATCGACGCCGGCGCGGCGACCACGCTGGCCGACGGCATGCGCCTCGAGCACGCGGCGTTCGAGGCGCACGCGGCGCGCGTGACACCCGAGTCGATCGCCGCGCGGCGCGGCACCGCCGCGTGACACCGCGCCCGGCACTGCCGCCGGCACCCGCACCGCTCACGCTCTACGTCTCGAAGGTGCGCACAGGCCTCGTGCTTTTCGCCGCGGTCGGCGGCGGGCTCCACGGCATCTTCGGCGCGTACTACGCCAGCTTCCTGTTCGCGCGCGAAGGCCCGGCGCACACGCTCTTCACGGTGATGTTCGCTGCGCCGATCGCCCTGCTCGCCGGAACCTTCGCTTGGGATGCCGCACGGGGGTTCTTCTGGCGCGGGCCGGCGCTGGAGCTCGATCACGACGGCATCACCGATCACCGCGCCGAACCGCCGTTCGTCGCGTGGACCGACACGCGCGAGGTGTTCCTCGGACGGCAGAACACGCGCCTGGTGCTGTCGGTGAACTTCCGCACCGACGCGATCGCTGCCGACTATCCGCGCCTGCTCTCGCCGTTCGCGATCGTCCGGAAGTTCTTCGGCATGGCCGGGCAGTGGAACCTGCGTCTCGGCTATCTGGCATGCAAGCCTCGGGAAGTGATCGCGGCAGCCGAGGCGTTGCGCCGCCACGCGCTGGTCGCCGACGCCCGCGCGCGCAATCAGGCCACTTCGGTCGTGCGTGCCGGGAGTCCTTCTCCGGTCGAGCGGTAGCGGTGTGCCTGTATCGCGCGGGGCGGGAAGGCGACGCAACCGGCGTGCGGCCGGCGCGGATGTGCTCGGTGGCGTCGTCGCGGTAGGTTCGTGACATGCCGACCGTCCTCGACACGAAGATCCCGCCGCCGGTCGTGGCCGCCGCCGCCGCTGCCGCGATCTGGGTCGTGGCGCCGGTCGGGCTTGCGCTGCCGCTCGGGGCCGAGGTGCGCGCCGGCCTCGCGCTCGCGATCGCCGCTGTCGGCCTCGCGTTCGACCTTTCCGCGATCGTCGCCTTCGTCCGCGCCCGCACCACGATCAACCCGATGACTCCGGACCGCACCACCGCGCTCGTCACCGGCGGGGTCTACCGCATCACGCGCAATCCGATGTACGTCGGTCTCGCACTGCTGCTGACCGCCTGGGCCGTGTACCGCGGTGCGTGGATCGGGCTCGTCGGTCCGGTCGTGTTCGTCGCGTACATCACGCGCTTCCAGATCGTTCCCGAAGAGCGCGCGATGGCGCGTCGCTTCGGCGACGAGTGGCACACGTGGTCGCGTCGGGTGCGGCGATGGCTGTGACGGGCGTGTCGATCGCTCGGCTCGTGCTGGCGCTGTTCGTGGCGTGTCTGGCCGCCTGCATGTCGCCGATCGGCGGTCCCGCGGTGTCCGGGTCGGCGGTGTGTCTCGATTTCGACGATGCCCGCCCGGTCGTGCTCGTCACGCGGTCGGCAGTCGCGGTGCAGGTTCCCACCGGGTCGCTGCAGGCGCCGGGGACGCTGCAACCGCTCGAGACCGGATCGCGCGCCTGTCTGCCATCGTCCGTGGCCGCGTTCGCGGGTGATCCGGACGCGTGGCGCGGGCGCATCGCGCAACCCGCGGGAGACATCCAGGGCGTGATCGGCCCGCCGGCCGTGCGCTGTCCCCTCGACGTCGTCGCCGCGCTGCCGCGAGGCACGCGCCTGCGCGTGGACGGTGTCGAACCCGCTCGCGTACGCGGCGCGCCGGCTGCGGTCCGCGTGTCGACGCCGAGCGGTGACCTGCTGCGCATCGCGTCGTCGCGCGCACCCTCGGCGCCGCGGACCGCTTGTGTCGACGGGCGTGTGCTGGAACTGGAGGTTGCGCCGTGACGCAGCCGGTGCTGCGCGTCGACCGCCGCGAGGGCTGCGCGATCGTCACGCTCGACCGCCCTGCCGCCATGAACGCCTTGTTCACCGGCGGCTTCGAGAGCGCGCTCGCGTGCGACGTGCTGATCGCGTCGACGACCGCGCGCTTCATCGACACGCGGGCACGGCGACCGACCTCGCCACCGGCCTGCGGCGCGAACACGCGGCGTTCTTCGAGCATGCGGCCCCGCGTGACACCTGAAGCGATCGCCGCGCGACGGTACCCGCGCCCGTGACCGCGGGCCGACGTCGCCGGGCCTTCCGCCGCGGGGCTACCTTCGCGCGATGACGCTCGCGTTCGATCTCCATCGCCAGGCGCAGACACTGCTGCGTGACGGCGCCACCGAGCCGGCACTCGCGCTGCTGGCGCAAGCCCACGCCGCCGACCCGCAGTCGATCGCGATCCTGCTCGACATGGCGGCAGCCCAGCAGACCCTCGGGCGCATCGCCGACGCGGCCGAGAGCTGGCGGCGATGCGCGGAGCTGCAGCCCGGCAACGGCTACGCGCGCGAGCTGCACACGCAGGCGCTGATGGACCAGTGGCTGCGCGCGCTGCACGGCCGGCGTCTCGGGCGCGAGGCGTCGAAGAGCTACGCCGCGAAGGTCTACTCGGGATTCTTCCGGACCTGGTTGTCCGGGCCGCGGGTGCTCGACATCGGCTATCGGGGCGCATACGGCGAAGCGCAGCCGATCGTGCCGCACGCCGTGGGCGTGGACCTGGGCTATCCCGGCTACGACGGCGTGCACCTGCCGTTCGGCGACGACAGCCAGGACGCGGTCTACTCGAGCCACTGCCTCGAGCATGTGGTCGACCCGGCAGCCGTGGTACGCGAGTGGTTGCGCGTCGTGCGTATCGGCGGCTACGTGGTGACCGTGGTGCCGCACCAGTATCTGTACGAGCGCCGCGCCGCTTTGCCTTCGGCGCACCCCGACCACCGACATCTGTTCACGCCGTCGACGCTGCTCGGCGTGTTCGAGGCAGCGCTCGTCCCCAACACGTGGCGCGTGCGGCATCTGGCCGACAACGATCTGTTCTACGACTACGCGATCGACCCCGGGCAGCACCCGGTGGGCTGCTACGAGATCGAACTGGTGATCGAGAAGATCACGCCGCCGACGTGGGAGCTGGCCGGTCCGCATGTGTGAACTTCGTCGCACGCGCCGAGCGGGCAACCGGGCGAGACGCTCGAGATTTCTGACTCGATGTCGCGCGAGCACCGGGAGCTTCTTCAGGACGTGGAAGATGGTTTTCGCGCGAGCCGGTTCATCAGGCTGGCGTCGCGTGCCACGTCCGAGTGCGAGAAAGCGGGTTTCTGGCCCGAAGATCTGGGCCAGACCGACGCGGCATTCGAGTCCATGCAGACCCTTCTGAAGGAGATGTCGATCAGGCGGTCGTCCCGCCGCGGGTTCGACATCTGGTGCCTCGACATGCCGACGCCGCGCACGTCGCTCGAGGCGCGCCATGTCGCGGTGATACGCCCTGCCGGGGCGCCTGACGTGTACGGCAAGGCGCCCGCCGGCAGTCGCTATTTCACGGCGGAAGCCACCGCGACCGTCGGGGTCGACTGCTTCTGCGAATGGACCGAAATCGAACACCGGAACTACAGCCAGCACCCGACGCTGTCGCGTGACGCATTCATGCGCGAGGTAGTCGGCCACCTGGACCGCTGACGGGCGTGTCACGCCCCACGAATGAGTCGATGGGATCACGGATTTCGTTCCGTGTTGCCACGGGAGAGACACATGGAGTTGCTCTCATGGAGGGCTAGCCGAAGTCCCCGCCCGAACGGGACCGGCCTTTCCCCAGGAGACGACGATGAAGAAGACCTTGCTGTGCCTCGCGGTCCTCGGCGCCCTTGCGCCGACGGCGCAGGCGGCCGGACCCGTGCGCGGGTTCGTGAAGCTGTGGACGTTCACCCATGGCACCGGCGAGACCTTGCCCGGTGTACCCCGGCAGACCTCCGAGATCGTGTCGTTCGATTCCGGTCGTAACGAGTTGTGGGTCGCGGGCCTCAACGGCGTCGACATCCTGAACGCGCGCACCGGCGCGTTCGTGCAGCACATCGACACCCGGGGCTTTGGCGAGGCCAACAGCGTTGCCGTGCGCAACGGCATCGCGGCGGTCGCGCTGCAGGCCGCCACCAAGTCCGATCCGGGCGTCGTGAAGGTCTTCGACACCGCCACGCGCTCGATCATCGAGTCGTACACGGTCGGCGCGCAGCCCGACAACGTCGTCTTCACGCGCGACGGCCGGATCATGACCGCCAACGAAGGCGAGCCGCTGCCGACGAGCACGAGCGCGTCGATCGATCCGCAGGGCTCGATCACGGCGGTCACGCCGCTGGGCCTGAAGGACCACAGCCTGACCGTCAACCGCATCGACACGTCGGACCGCGACGGTCCGCCGCCGCCCACGGCCGGCTCGCCTCTGCCGGCCAACTGGAAGGAAGTTCCGGTGAAGGGCATGTATCAGCCCGACACGATCGCGAGCTACCAGTCGGGCGGCAACACGTACTACGTGATCGCGAACGAAGGCGACTCGCGCAACCTGGACGACACGCTGCGCGGCGCCTTCAACGAGGAGATCCGGGTGGGTGCGAGCGGCTATGTGCTCGATCCGACCCGGTTCCCGAACGCGAGCATCCTCAAGCAGAACGCCAATCTCGGCCGCCTGATCGTGTCGCGCACGGCCGGTGACACGGACAACGACAACGACTACGACGAGATCCACGTCTTCGGCGGGCGCTCGTTCTCGATCCTCGGGTCCGACGGCAGCATCGTCTTCGACAGCGGCAACCAGCTCGAGGAACTGCTGTTCGCGCGCTTCCCGGCGCTGGTCGACGACGAGCGCAGCGACAACAAGGGCGTCGAGCCCGAAGGCGTCGCGCTGTTCGAGATCGCCGGTCGCACCGTGGCCTTCATCGGCTTCGAGCGCGGGTTGCAGAGCGTGGTCGCGATGTTCGACGTCACGAGTCCGACGGCGCCGACGTTCATCGACTTCATCGTCGATGCCGCGTCGCTGTCGCCGGAGGGGCTGCTCGCGTACAGCTTCGGCGGCAAGACCTTCCTGGCGGTGGCCAACGAAGTGAGCCGCACCACGTCGGTGTTCGAGATCACGCCAGTGCCCGAGCCGGGCACGTGGGCGCTGATGGCCGGCGGCCTGGCCGCCGTCGGCGTCGCGGCGCGTCGGCGTCGGCCGCAGCGCTGAGCGTGCACATCGCACCGGTGCCCTGACGGCGCCGGTGCGCCACGACCCCGGGCCGACGGAGCGATCCGCCGGCCCGTGTCACGTGATGCGGGTCAGCGCACGTCGAGCCAGATCTCGTTGCGGCGCATGAAGCCCGGCGTGAACGGCGAGTTGTAGCGGGCGTAGACCGGTGGCCCACTCCACGCGATGCCGGCGTCGCGCAGCGCGCTTTCGAGGCGCGCGATGTGCTGCACGTGGTCGGGCGCCGACCACACCCCCGAATAGCGCACGGCCGCCACGCGCCGCGGCGGCACGTCGCGCAGCGTCACGCGCGGATCCGACGGCGGCGGCGCGTTGTCGAGGCGGACGCCGCGCGGCAGCACGAACTGCACGACGAAGCGGCCGTCGGCGGCGGGCTGCGTGACCGCCGCGGCGGCATCGATCGGCCCGGCGACGGCCTGCGTGACCGGCACCGTCATCTCGAGCTTGCGCTGCGCCTGGTTGCGACCGGAGATGTAGCCGAACAGCAGCCCGAAGGCCTGGTTGCCGGCGGCATCGGCCGGACCGGGCACCACGACCTCGGCGACCGTGTAGCCGGCGTAGTCGCGCAGCTCGATGTCGCCCAGGCGGCGGACGACGACGTGATCGGGTTCGGGCGTGGCGAAGGCGGGCATCGGCAGGGCGAGCAAGGCGACGACGAAGGCGAACCCCGGCGCGACGCGGCGGCGCAGGGAACCGGTGAACATGGCGACGACGCGGGCGTGGCGACGACGCGCCGCGACAGCGCGACCGGCCTCACGCTCGGTGCCGTCAGGCGCGGTGCAGCGAAGACGAAGCGGGAACATGCGACCCCCCCGGGATCAGGCACACCTTGGCAAGACCGCCTGCGCGCCGCCGCGTTCGCACCGCGCAGACAGCGCGGCCACCGCACCGATTGCCGCGCGTGGGCGACCCGTGCGCGCCGTCACTGCGCGGGCGGCAGCGGGCGGCCCGCGAGAAACGCGTCGAACGCGTGGTTGAACGCGTCGGGGATCTCGAAGTACGGCAGTGCACCGGTGTCGAACACGGTGAAGCACCAGTTCGGGCGCCCCTCGACGATCGACGTGCCGCGGTAGTCGGTGAAGTCGCCGCGCACCCCGTGGCTCATCCACACCGGCTGGCGCAGCGACGTGTACACCGTGTGGATGTCGGCACTGAACAGCCCCGCGGACAGGAAGTGGAACGGCGCGAAGCGCGCGCCGGG
>JALORJ010000114.1 GCA_025459035.1 Burkholderiales bacterium | reverse complement strand
TGCACGACCCCGAGGATGGCGATCGGGTAGATCGCGCGGTGCAGCCACAGCCAGCGCTTCGCGCCCATCCACTTGACGATGCGGTTGGCCGACGTCGCCGCGAGCGGTGTCATCAGCACGAAGGCCGCGAAGCCGACGGTGATGAACGGGCGCTTCACGATGTCACGCACGATCTCGCCCCAGTCGAAGAACTGGTCGAGCCACAGGTAGGTGGTCAGGTGCAGCGCGGCGTGGAACCACGCGAACAGGCCGAGCATCCGGCGAAAGCGCAGCAGCCACGGCGTGTCGAACAGGCGGCGCGCCGGCGTGACGGCCAGGGTCAACGCGAGGAAGGCGAGCGTCCACCAACCCGTCGAACGCGTGATGTGCTCGATCGGGTTGGCGCCGAGGCGCTCGACGGCGGCCAGCCAGGCCAGCCGCGCGACCGGCACCAGCGACAGCGCGAACACGCCGACCTTCAGCGCCGTGATCGTGCGGGCGGCTGGCGGCCGGCGCCGCGCGACCGGGGCCGCAGCCCGCGTGGCGGCGCCGGGCGGCGCCACGGGGCGGCCGGCGGCGGGGTCGATCGACAGCGTGTGCACGGTGGGGTCCTCGCTCACGTCGCGCGGTGGGTCGCGCTCAGAAGAACTTCTTCAGGTCCATGCCGGCGTACAGCGATGCGACCTGGTCGGCGTAGCCGTTGAAGGGCAGCGTGTCGCGCTTGCCGAACTCGCCGATGCGCCGTTCGCGCTTCTGGCTCCAGCGCGGATGGTCGACCGCCGGGTTCACGTTGGAATAGAAGCCGTACTCGTTCGGGATCGCCTGGTTCCACGCGGTCTTCGGTTCGATCTCGGTGAAGCGGATGCGCACGATCGACTTCGCGCTCTTGAAGCCGTACTTCCACGGCAGCACCACGCGCACCGGCGCGCCGTTCTGGTTCGGCAGCACGTCGCCGTAGAGCCCCAGCCCCAGCAGCGCCAGCGGATGCATGGCCTCGTCGATGCGCAGCCCCTCGGTGTAGGGCCAGTCGAGCACCGACGAGCGCAGCCCCGGCATCTGCGCCGGATCGTTCAGTGTCGTGAACTCGACGTACTTCGCCTTCGACGTCGGCTCGGCGCGCTTGAGCAGCTCCGACAGCGACACGCCGTTCCACGGGATCACCATCGACCAGCCCTCGACGCAGCGCATGCGGTAGATGCGCTCCTCGATCGGCGCGAGCTTCATCAGCTCGTCGAGGCTCCAGCGCTTCGGCTTCGCGCATTCGCCCTCGACCGCCACGGTCCACGGCCGCGGCTTCAACGTGCCGGCGCGCTCGGCCGGGTCGTCCTTGCCGGTGCCGAACTCGTAGAAGTTGTTGTAGGTGGTCACGTCCTTGAACGGCGTCGGCTTCTCGCCGGTGACCGACAGCGGGCTCGGCTTCGCCCCCGCGAACGCCTTGCCGGCCTGGGCGTGCGCCGCGCGCGGCAGCGCCAGCGTCGACGCGCCCGCGATCGCCGCGATCAGGCCGGCATCGCGCAGGAACGCGCGACGGGTGTCGAACAGCGCGCGCGGCGTGATCTCCGACGCGGCGGGGACGGGGAAGCGGAAGACGGCCATGGCGGGGCTCCGGAACGAGACGAGGATCGGGCAGGCGCAGCGACGCGCGGGTCGAAGATGCGACCGCCGCCGTTGCGCCCGAGTTTCAGGCCGCGGCGGCGGCAGGTGCGCGATCTACGCGCGCCGGCCGGCGCCGGATGCAGGCGCGCCGGTTCAGCCGCGCGCGAGGAAACGCAGCACCGCGTCGCGGACCGGCGGGCGATCGCGAAACGGCCGCGACAGCGCGACCACGGTCTTCGCATGGCCGGTGTCCGGGTACTCGATCAGCTCGACCGCGACGCCAGCGGCGCGCAGCGCCTGCGCCAGCCGCCGGCTGTTGCGCGGCAGCACCCGCTCGTCGGCGTCGCCGTGGATCAGCAGCGCCGGCGGCGCGGCAGCGGTCACGTGATTGATCGGCTGGGTCTGCGGGCGCTGCGCCTCGGGGCCGAAGATGGTCTTCAACGTGTCGCTCTTCAGCGGCAGGAAGTCGTAGGGGCCCGACAGTCCGACCCACGACCGCAGCGCCGTCGTCGGGTCGAGGTCGACCGCGCGCAGCCAGCGGGCGTCGAGCGCCAGCATCGCCGCGTTGTAGGCACCGGCCGAATGCCCCATCAGGTGCATGCGACGCGCGTCGCCGCCGTGATCGGCCGCGTGGTCGACGAGCCAGCGCACGGCCGCGGCGCCGTCCTGCAGGAAGGCGGGCCACGCCACCTCCGGGTGCAGGCGGTAGTCGGCGACCGCCACCATCCAGCCCTGCGACGCGAGCGCGTGGCCGACGAAGCGGTAGTCGCCGCGCGCGCCCCACTCCCACGCGCCGCCGTAGAAGAACCCCACGACCGGCCACGGGCCGCGGCCGTCGCGCGGTCGGTACAGATCGAGGCGCTGGCGCGGATGCGCGCCGTACGCGAGATCGGGCACGCGCTCGGCGCCGCCGTCGGACGCGACGTTCAGCAGCGCGAGCGGCGAGCACGCCGACAGCAGGGTCGACGCGAGACCGGCGAGCCCGGCTCCGAGCGACGTGCGGCGCATGCGGTCGGGGCTCACAGCAGGAACAACGTGGCCAGGCCGAGGAAGATGAAGAAGCCGCCGCTGTCGGTGATCGCGGTGATCATCACGCTCGACCCCACGGCCGGGTCGCGCCCGAAGCGGCTCATCAGCAGCGGCACCATCACGCCGAAGGTGGCGGCGACCATCAGGTTCAGCGTCATCGCGGCGGTCATCACGAGCCCCAGCGACACGCTGCCGTACAGCAGCCCGGCGAACACGCCGACGATGCCGCCCCACACCACGCCATTGAGCAGGCTGATCGCGAGCTCCTTCGCGAGCAGCGCCCGCGCGTTGGCGAACTGCATGCGCCCGAGCGCGAGCGCCCGCACGATCATCGTGATGGTCTGGTTGCCCGAGTTGCCGCCGATGCCGGCCACGATCGGCATCAGCGCCGCCAGCGCGACCAGCTTCTCGATGCTGCCCTCGAACAGGCCGATCACGCGCGAGGCGACGAACGCCGTGACGAGGTTGATCGCCAGCCACGTCCAGCGGTTCTTGGCCGACTTCCACACCGACGCGAAGATGTCCTCGCCCTCGCGCAGGCCGGCGAGGTTCAGCACGTCGGCGTCGGAGGCCTCGCGGATGAAGTCGATCACCGCCGACGACGTGACGCGCCCGACCAGCTTGCCGCGCTCGTCGACCACCGGCGCCGACACCAGGTCGTAGCGCTCGAAGGCCTGCGCGGCGGTCTCGGCACCGTCGTTGGCGTGCAGCCGTGCCGGCGCCGTGCCCATCACGTCGCTCACCAGCGCGTCGGGGTCGCTCACCAGCACGCGGCCGATCGGCAGCACGCCCTTGAGCTGCTCCTGCCGGTCGGTGACGAACAGCTGGTCGGTGTGGTCCGGCAGCTCGTCCATGCGGCGCAGGTAGCGCAGCACGACCTCGAGCGTGACGTCCTCGCGCACGGTCACCATCTCGAAGTCCATCAGCGCGCCCACCGAGTCCTCGGCGTACGACATCGCCGCGCGCAGCTGCTCGCGCTCCTCGATCGACAGCGCCTGGAAGACGTCCTCGATGACCTCCTCGGGGAGGTCGGGCGCGAGGTCGGCGATCTCGTCGGTGTCGAGCTGCTCGGTCGCGGCGACCAGCTCGGCCGGCTCCATGTCCGCGATCAGCGTCTCGCGGACGGCGTCCGACACCTCCAGCAGGATCTCGCCGTCGCGCTCGGCCTTGACGAGGTTCCAGACGAGCAGCCGGTCCTCGAGCGGCAGCGACTCGAGGATGAAGGCGACGTCGGCCGGGTGCAGCGCGTCGAGCCGCTTCTGCAGCTCGGCCAGGTGCTGCTTGTGCACGAGCGACTCGACCAGCGCGTGGCGCGGCATGTCCTGCTTGTGCACGAGCTGCTCCACCAGCCGGTGCTTGCCGAGCAGCGCGACGACGTCCGCGAGGCTGCCTTGCAGCGTCTCGGACGCGTCGGTCGTGTCTTCGGGGGCCTCGATCATCGGGAGCGGGGGCGCCGCGCTCCCGGCCGGGGCCGGAGCGGGCGCGCTAGTGCGGCGCGCGAACTCGGGGAGGGTGAGAGGAAGGGCTCAAGGCTTCGGCGGGATGCGGGTGGCCTGCCACGCGATCATCTGCCAGCCGCCGCTGCGCTTCTCCCACACGTTGGTGAAACGGATCTGCACCGCGAGCGGATTGCCGTCCATCGTGACGTCGAAGTCGCCGCGGCCGGTCACGATCGCGATGCAGCCGTACGGCGTGACCTTCAGGCTGCTGCGGTCGGTCTTCACGTACTTGACCTTGCCCGACTGCAGCGACGCGACGTAGCTCTTCTTGGTGTCGACCAGCGCGCTCGAATGCGTGTAGATCAGGTCGTCGGCCAGCAGCCGATCGAGCGCCGGGAAGTCGTCGTCGACCATCGCGACGTAGCGCGCCTCGTCGGCGGCGGTCACCTCGGCGATCACCGCCGCGGGATCGCAGGCACGCGCGACGCCGGTCGCGCACAGCAGGCCGACGGCGACGGCGACGGGGGACACGGCGGGCAGCAGGTTCATGGGCCTTCTCCTCACGGGGTACAGCGATGGACCGACTCGACAGGCCGACCGTGCCGACCGCGACCTTGCGACACCGTGAACGCGGTGACGCGGTCGCGACCGGAACCGCCAGCCGGCTCGACCTGCAGCACGCGCGAACCGCGCGATGCGAGCCTCGGGATCATCGCGATCCCGCGCCCGGATGGAAAGCCCGGTCAGCTCGCGCGGGTCAGCGTCGCGACCGGCTTCGGGTCGCAGCGCACGTCCTGCGGGCGCGTGCCCGTGGCCGCGAGCAGCTGCAGCGTGTCGGCCTTCCACGCGAAGCCGATGCGGCGCCGCCCGCCGGGCGCCTTGTCGTCGGCCAGCTCGACGTACTCGCAGGCGGCGCCGAGCGCGGCCAGCGACACCTCGTACTCGAACGTGCCGTCGGGCAGCTTCGCCTGACCGTCGGGCGTGAACTCGAAGCGCCGACCCTGCGCGTCGGTGTAGGCACCCGCGATCACGCGCGTGTTCACCCACGGCCCCAGGCCTTCGGGCACGCGCACCATCGCGCGCATCCGCTTCTTCGACAGCGTCGGATCGGCGAACTCCATCGCGTCGACGCGGCCCTCGATGTTCTTGGCGGCCCGGATCGGGAGCGCGATCACGTCGGCCGCCGAAATCGCCTCGTTGTCCTTCTCCGCCACCACGATGCGCAGCCCGTCCTTGCGACCGCTGCCGTCGGGCGAGATCTCGATGACGCGATGCAGGATCGCGCGATCGAAGTCGGTGCGCAGGATCGGCCAGCTGCGCCCCTCCTTCTGGATGTTCACCGCGAGCGGCTTCGCCTTCGTGGCCGCGGCGTGCGGCGCGCGCGTCGACGCGACGGCATCGGCCCAGTCCTTCGCGACCCACAGCCCCGCGAGGTCGTTCACGTATACGCGCGTGCGCCGCTTCTCCTGCATCGCCTTGATCTCTTCGGGCGTGGGTTCGCGCACGGGCTTGTCGACCTTCGGGCCGGGGATGGTCTGCGCCACTGCCGGCAGCGCGACGGCGCCGGACACGGCAAGGCACAGGACAAGCGCGACCGCGCGCGGGCGCACGGCGACGGACAGGGGCGATGACTTCATCGGACGCTCGGTTCGAGACGGAGACAGGATCGGCACGGGAGCCCGCGGGCAGGAGGCGGGTCGATGCGACCCCGCCCGCGACGGGCGCCGGATCATAAGCGCTGGGCGCGCCGCGAGGCAGGTCGACGCACCGCGTGGATGCCATCGCTGCGGACCCGTCGGCGGCGCGGCGCTCGGTGCAGCCCTCAGTGCGGCGCTCGGTGCGGCACGGCGGGCGGGTCGGCGAGCGGCGTCCCGGTGCGGGGCACGAGCAGCAGCATCGCGTCGATCCCGCCCGCGCGCAGCCGCAGCGCCACCCAGTCGAGGTAGACGTAGAGGTTCGCGCGCGTGATCGCGTCGCCCATCGGACCGACGACCGGTGGCAGTCGCGGTGCCTCGAGCACGAGGTCGAAGCGCATCCGCCCCGGGGGCGTCATGCGCAGCCGCCCGAAGTGCCACGCGTCGGCCGGCGGCTGCACGCTGCCGCGGGTCCCGTCGAGCGTCAGCAGATCGACGACGAGCGGCGCCTCGCGCAGCCCCGTCGCCACCTCGACCGGCCGCGCGATCAGCACGCGACGCGGCTTGCGCGGATCGTCGCCGAGCGCGCGGTAGACCGCCCACGGCGTGCGGCCCGCGACCGCCAGCGGCGGCTCGACGGTCGCGCCGTCGACGGCGATGCGCATCGCGACGGTGTCGGGCGGCAGCGGGCGCAGCAGCGGGCGCAGATCCGATTGCGCGGCGACGCTCGCCTGGGTCATGAAGAACACCGCGAACGCCGGCGGCAGCCAGCGTGATCCGCGCACCAGCAGCGCCGCCAGCAGCGCCGCGCGCCCGAGCGTCTCGCCGACGGCCGGCCAGTCGCCCCCGGCGGTCCAGGCAGCCAGCGCGATCTCGGCCGCCACTGCCGCGATGAACGCCCACGCCGCGACATCACGGACGCCGCGCGCGAACGGCGAGCGCCCGGGCGCGATCGCGACCGCCGCAACCACCACGAGGGCCGGCAGCGCGCCGTGCGCGGCGAGGCCTCCGTCGCACAGCGTCTTCGCGACCACGATCGCGGCGATCGTCAATGCCGCCTCGGTGCGCCCGTCCGGGCGCCGGACCTGCCGCCAGCGCGCGATGCCGATCAGCAGTGCGGCCACGAGCACGAGCCACGTTACCGCCATCAGGTCCGGCGCCCAGATCGGTACCTCCGGCACGAACACGCCTCCGGCATCCCAGTCGTCGCGCTGCAGACCCGTCAGTTGTGCGAGCGCATCGAGCCCGACCTTGCCGACATGGCTGTGACCCCAGGCGGTGAACGACCGCGCGCCGCCGCGCACGAGGATCGCGAACGCGGTCGGCGGCACAGCGTGGCCGACGAGGAACTGCACCGCCAGCACCGCGTGCAGCGCGAACCCCGCCACCGCGGCGGCCAGCGCGACACGCAGCGGGTTGCCGGCGCGCGCGGCCATCGACGCCGGCAGGCGCAGCCACAGCGCGACGATGGCGAAGCCGCAGGCGAACAGTCCGGCGGCCGTCGACGTGCCGTACGCGACCCGGCCGGTCGCGAACCCGGCGACGAGCGAAGCCTCGTGGTCCGACACCAGCATCGCGGCCGTCGCCGCGAGCACGGCGGTCGCCGCGATGCGCGCGACCGACGCAGTCATGCCGGCGGGACCGTGCTCAGAACGGCGGGTTCGCCGTCCAAGTGAGGTTGCCGGTGGTCGCCGTGTGCACGAGGTCGACGACCGTGCCGCTGCGCAGCGTGAGCCGCATGCGGTCGCCGTTGTTCGGGTTGTCGACCATGATGTCGGCGCCGGGGTTGGCCAGCAGCGGGCCGCGGATGCCGGCGACGCCGATGGTGTGACCGTTGAAGGCCCCCCCGGCCACGGACCCGCAGACCACGTCG
>JALORJ010000113.1 GCA_025459035.1 Burkholderiales bacterium | reverse complement strand
GTCGCGCTCGCTCGGGCGCGGCGAATTCCTTCACAGGTTCTGACGCGCCACACGATCGTCGTGGGCCGAGCCGCACACGCTGTCGCGATGGTCCGCACACGCGGGGTCCCGTGGCAGCATCGACCGGCCCTTCGTCGACGGCGCTTGCCGCGCCGCACACCACCGTGACCCGTGAACCGTTCGAAGCCGGCCTGCGTGCCGACGGCTTCCAGGAAATCGTCGAGCGCTCGCTCGAACCCGACTACGCGCTGGGCCTGCACACGCATGCGTGGGAGGTGCGCGCGCTGGTGGAGGCGGGCGACCTCACGCTGATCGTCGACGGGGTGCCGACCACGTACCGGGCCGGCGAGGTGTTCGCGCTCGCCCCGGACATCGCGCACGAGGAGTTCGCCGGCGCGCAGGGCGCCGCGTTGTACGTCGGGCGTCGCCACCGGATGTGGCCGCCCGGCTGACGCCGGCGCGCGGTCGCGCGGCGTCGCATCGGTGTCGCGCGCCGCGGAGGGGGCGCCGTCGGTGCCCCCCCGCGGCGCGGACATCAACGCACGAGGTTGTACTGCGCGGAGAACAGCAGGCGCACCAGGTCTCCGGTGTTGCCCGCGCGGTCCTTGCGCTCGGCATAGACCACTTCCGCGCCCACGTTGAGCGAGCCGAAGACGGTCCACACGTAGTTGAGCGTCAGGTACTGCGTGCGGTTGTAGGCCGTGGCCGCCTGGAACGCCGAGTTCTCGGTGTCGACGAAGCCTGCCGAGACCGTGCTGCGCGTCTTGCCGTCCCAGAAGTGGGTGTAGCCGGCGTAGCCGCCGAACACCCCCAGCGTGTCGAACTGACCCTGCGGACCGACGACCCCGTCGAGCGCACCGAAGTAGCCGGGATCGTTGATGTAGCGCTGGATCCCGTTGCCGGCGACGGTGCTGAACGCGGCGTAGTCGTTGCCGAGGCCCGACTTCACGCTACCCGAGAACTGCACGCCCAGGCCGGTCGCGGAACCCGCACCGGCCACCGGCGTCGCGTACGCCAGGTGGCGCAGCAGCGCGGTGCCCTGCAGGTGTCCCCACGGCTGCTCCCAGCGCAGCTTGCCGGTGACGTCGGGCAACCGCTCGCGCGGACAGTTGTTCACGGCACCGCAGTCGACGTCGGAGCGCGGCGTCTCGACCGCGCCGGACGCGGACAGACCGTTGCCGAGCCCCTGCGTGTAGCGCACCTGCGACGTGAAGATGAACGTCGCGGCGGACGGACCGTAGAACTCGAGCGTGTCCGGCCACGAGTCGATGTCCATGAAGTTCGAGAACGTGCGCCCGACCGTCCACGGCCCGACCTGGCCGTAGGCGTGGCGCAGGCGCCAGCCGTACGGCCCCGGCGTGAAGTCGGTCCGGTCGTTGCCGAAGAAGTCGTTCTCGAGAAAGATCTTCGCGAGGCCGAATTCGGTGTTGCGGCGGAACTCGAAGTTGAGGCGGGTCGCGCGTGCATTGATGCCGAACTGCGGACCGCGCTGGTTGTCCGGCGCGGTCGTCGGGATCGACGACTGCACGAGCCAGTCGCGCGAGCCGATCGGATTCGTGTCGTACATCGCGTCCATCTTCACGAAGCCGCCGATCTTGAAGCTCGTGTCGGTGCCCTGGATGTCGACGAAGCCCTTCTTCTCGGCGCGCAGGTCGCGGTTCGGGCGCGGATCGCCGTAGCCGTTGTCGTTGAAGCGCTCGGGGATGTCGATCAGCACGAACACCGGTTCGGTGACGACGGTCGTCGTCTTCTCGACGACCACCGGTGCGGGCTTCGCGGCCGGCGCACGGGCCGGTGCCGACTCGAGCGCCTTCAGCCGATCCTCCATCCTGCGGATCATCGACTTCGCGGCCTCGAGCTCCTTGCGCAGCTCGTCGGCATCCTCGGCGGCGGCGAAGGTCGGGGCGAGCGTCGCGGCGATCGCCACGACGAGCGGCGCGACGCGCGCCGCCGGGGTGAGCACAGGCGCGCGCATGTTCAGTGCGCCTCGAACATGGACAGCCCGAACTTTGCGCTGATGTGCTCGATCGCCTTCATCGCGCGGATGCTGTTGCCGGCCTTGTTGAGCCGCGGCGAGAAGCCGACGATCGCCATCTTCCCTGGGACGACCGCGACGATGCCGCCGCCCACGCCGGTCTTGCCAGCCAGGCCGGCTTCCCACGCCCACGTTCCGGCCTCGTCGTAGAAGCCCGCCATCGTCATCACCGCGAGCAGCTTCGGCACGTTCTCGGCCTTCATCACGCGCTTGCCGGTCGCCGGGTTGACGCCACCGTTGGCGAGCGTCGCGCCCATCATCGCGAGCTGCTTCGCGGTGACGCCGATCGAGCACTGCTTCGTGTAGACATCGGTCGCCGTCATCGGGTCGTCGTAGAAGCGGTCGTACGACTTGAGCAGCCACGCGATCGCGACGTTGTGCTGGTTGGTCGCGGCCTCGGACGCGTAGATGTCCTTCAGCACCGGCAGGTCGACGCCTCCGGCCATCGCCTCGTACCACTTGATGATCTTGCCGAACTTCTCCTTCGGATCCTTCGCGGGCACGAGGCTCACGGCGGCCATCGCGCCGGCATTCACGAGCGGGTTGACCGCGCGCGCCGGGATCTGCTCGACCGCCATCACGGCGTTGAACGGCTGACCGGTCGGCTCGACGCCGATCTTGTCCTTGATCGAGTCGGCCCCCAGCTCCTCCATCACCAGCGCGGCGGTGAACGGCTTCGACACCGACTGGATCGAGAACGCGTAGTCGACGTCGCCGGCCGCGTAGACCTTGCCGTCGACGGTGACGATGGCGACGCCGAACAGATCCGACGGCACCTTGGCCAGCTCGGGGATGTAGTCGGCGTTGGCACCGTCCTTGACATCCTTGAACGCGGCATAGGCCTCCTGCACGACCGCGGCCAGGTCGGCCGGGGACGGATCGGGCTTGCCGCGCGCCTGGGCGGTGGCGGCGGTGAACGCGGCGATCGCGATGACTCCGGCAAGGCGTGCGAGGCGCGGGGGCAGTGACATGGACATCGTTCGACTCCTCGGTTCGACGGACGGTGGAGAGAGTTCGCGGTGGCGCGCGATCGACGGCGGGATCAGCACTTCGTGGTGGCGGTGCTGTGGGGGTCGTGCAGCGTCGGCGGTGTCGCGTTGCCGCCGTGCTGCGCGAGATACTCGCAGGCCGCCACGATGTCCTTCGCGAGGATGTCGCAGAGGTTGCGGTTGAGGTGCGGCCGCACGACGATGCGCAGACTGCGCACCGACTCGGCGTTCGCGGGCATCGTGTACGCGGACAGCACCCAGCCGCGCTCGCGCACCTTGTTGCTCACGTCGAACTCGTTGAAGTTCGTCGCCTTCGGGTCGAGCGTCAGCGCGACGACCGGGATGCGCTGCGTGCGGTTCATGATCGTGAACCAGCCGCTCGCGATCAGCTGGTCGCGCAGGCGCACGGCATTGTCGACCGCGGCCTGCATGAGCTTGGTGTACCCGGAGCGACCGAGGCGCAGGAACAGGTAGTACTGCACCGCGATCTGGAACGCGTTGCGGCTGAAGTTGAGCCCCGCTGTCGGCATCTCCCCGCCGAGGTAGTTCACGTAGAACATCAGGCCTTCGTTGAACACCTTGCGGTCGCGGAACACGACCCAGCCCAGCCCGGGCGGGACGAGTCCGAACTTGTGGCCCGACGCGTTGATCGACTGCACGCGCGGCAGACGGAAGTCCCACGCGTAGTCCGGGTACAGGAACGGGTTCACGAAGCCGCCCGACGCGCCGTCGATGTGCATCGGGATCGAGATCCCGGTGCGCTTCTCGTACGCGTCGAGCCAGTCGTGGATCTCCTGGATGTCGTCGTCCTCGCCGGTGAAGGTCTGGCCCGCGATCGCGACCACCGCGATCGTGTTCTCGTCGACGAAGCGGTCCAGATGCTGCGCCGTGAGGCGGGAGTTGCCGACCTCGAGCGGCACGATGCGCTCGTCGACGTCGAAGTAGCGGAAGAACTTCTTCCAGACGATCTGGACGTTGCCGCCGGTCACCATGTTCGGCCGGCTCGCGTCCTTGCCGGCCGCCTTGCGCGCCTCGCGCCAGTTCCACTTGTGCGCGAGCCCCGCGAGCATGCAGGCCTCCGACGACCCGACCGTCGCGATGCCGAAGGCCTCGGCGTCCTGCGGGCCGTTCCACAGGTCGTGCAGCCACTGCGTCATCCGCGTCTCCATCGCGTAGAGCTGCGGATACATGTCGTGGTCGATGTAGTTCTTGGTGAAGTGCCGCAGCATCACGTCGACCTCTTCGGGCTCCGTGAAGGTCGTCACGAACGACGACAGGTTCAGCATCGGATTGGCGTCGGTCCACGCCTCCGAGTTCACGACCGCCGCCGCCGCGCGCGGCCCCATGCCGTGTTCGGGGAACGTCGACTCCGGAATGTCGGCGTTGAACTGGTCGAACATCGACAACGCGTCGGCGGGGTGCGACTCGGCCATCGGGGGTCTCCTCGGGAGTTCGGGGGTGTTCGGGCACGGCTCAGAGCAGCAGCGCGACGTGACCGAACACGGTCAGCAGCACGCCGGACACGGCGTAGCCCACGGAAAAGCCGATCCACGGAACGCTGCTGCCGACGGCGTCGGCAGCCTCGCGGCACGGGGCGGAATGCGAGCGTGCGCCAGCGGTGGCGCCCATCAGGATCGCGGCGTTGAGCTTCATGCCGTACGCGCCCGCGATCCACACGAGGATCGGCGGCAGCGTGGTCACGACGAAGCCCGCGAAGAAGATCTTCGCCGCGACGGTGCCCGACAGCTGCGCGAGCAGGTCCGCGCCGACGTTGATGCCGACGATCGCGACGAACACCGTGAGCCCGAGGTCTTCCATCAGCTGGCGTGCCGGGGTCGGGGTCTGCGGATACAGCGGGAAGCGCCCGAGCAGCGACGCGACCGCGACGCCGCTCACGAGCAGCCCGCCGGCGGCGCCCAAGCCCACCGGGATCCCGGCGATCGGCACCTCGACCGCGCCAATCAGGAACCCGAGCACCATGCCGATCGACAGCACGAACAGGTCGGTGGCGGCGCTGGGTCGGGCGATCGTGCCGGCCGCGCGGCCCAGTGCGCCGACGGCGGCGGTCGGACCGATGACGTCGATCACGTCGCCACGCTGCGGCCGCACGTCGGGGCCGATCGGCAGTGGATGGCCGCCGCGGCGCAGCGCGACCACCTGCAGCGCCGCGCCGTAGCGCTGGCGCAGGTCGCGGACCGACTGCGCGACGAACGCCGGGTTCATCACCATGACGTCGGCGCGGTCCAGCGGCTGTCGCAGGGCCTTCGCGTCGGTGACCTCGGGACCGATCAGACCGATGTGCTCGGTCAGCGCCGCGGTGGCGCCGAACAGCATCACCACGTCCCCCGCGACGAGCGCGAGGTCGTCGTGGGCGTCGAGCGACGTGCCGGCGCGTTCGACCGCGAGCCAGCGGTACTCGGGAAACGCCGCACGCAGGCTGCCCAGCGTGCGCCCGACGGTGTCGGCATTGACGAGGCGATAGGCGCGGCCGCTGAACGGCTGCCAGCCGACCCCGCCGGCCGTGTCGTCGGTGACGGTCCCGAGCTTCGCCTCGACCTCGCGCGCGGCCGCGACGGCGTCGACACCGAACATCTGCGGCAGGTACTTGACGATCAGGATGATGCCGACGGTGCCCCAGACGTAGGTCACCCCGTACGCGAGCGTGAGCGTCGCCGACACCTGCTGGGCGGTGAAGCCGTCGGGTGGCAGCCACGCGCCGCTGGCGATCGCCTGCTCGGCCGCGCCGAGCGCGGACGACATCGTCATCGCACCGGCCAGGATGCCGGGCGCCGCGCCGGGGGGCAGACCGAGCCCGCGTGCGAGCCCGACCGACAGCAGCAGACCCGCGACCGAGCACAGCACCGCGAGCGCGGCGAACTTGATGCCGTCTCCCTTCAGCCCGCTCACGAACGCGGGGCCGACGCGCAGGCCGACCGCGTACATGAACAGGTAGTAGAAAAGCAGCTTGGTGAACTCGTCGAGTTCGAGCACGACGCCCCACGCGGACGCCGTGGCCGACACGGCGGTGCCGATCACGATCGCCGATGCCGTGACGCCCAGGCCGTAGCCGCGCACGGTGACCTGGCCGAGGGCGAAGGCGGCGCCGACGACGGCGAACAGCAGCACGTAAGGCTGGTCGTGGAGGAAGTCGAAGAGCGCGAGCATCGCGGGCCGGCCGGAGCGGTCAGCCCGGGCCGAGCAGCGCGACGATGACGCCGCCCCACATCGCCAGCAGCACGTTGCCCACCGCGTAGCTCACGCCGTAGCCCAGCGTCGGGATGCGGCTCTTCGCGACGTCCTGCACCGCGGCGAGCGACGGCCCCGATGTGGCCGCGCCGCAGCACACGCCCAGCAGGATGCCCGGGTGCATGCGGAACACGAAGCGTCCGACGAGCAGTGTCACGACGTGCGGGACGATCGCGGTGATCAGCCCCGCGAGCACGAGCACGCCGCCGGCCTCGCGCAGTCCGCGCACGAAGTCCGGTCCGGCCGACAGCCCGACCGCCGCGATGAAGGCGGTGAGGCCGAGCGAATCGAACAGCCACAGTGCGGGCTCGGGGATCTGCCCGAAGCGGCGGCTCACCGAGCTCATCCAGCCGAACACGAGCCCGCCCAGCAGCACGCCGACCGCGCTGCTCAGGTGCAGCTCGAGCGAGCCGATCGCGAGCGCGGGCAGCCCGACGAGACCGCCGACGACGATCGCCAGTCCGACGCCCACCATGTTGGTCGCCGACGTGGGTTTGGCCGCCCAGCCCACCAGCTGGGCGAGGGGCTCGACGTGGTGCGCGGCGCCGACCATCGTCGCGACGTCGCCGCGCTCGACCACGGTCTGCAGCGTGTACGGCAGCTCCTCGCCGGCGCGCGTGAGCTTGCGCAGGAACACGCCGCGCGTCGCGAAGTCGGTGGCGAAGCGCTGGATCGGATGCCCGGCAAGTTCGCGGTTGGTCACGACGACGTCGAGCGTGAGCGTGGGGATGTCGAGCAGCGGTGCGTCCTCGACCTCGTGGGCGCGCAGCGGCCCGGTCATCTCGGCCAGCGCGTGGTGCCGGGCCGACAGCGTGACGCGATCGCCGGTCGACAGCACGAGATCGGGCCGCGGCGTCAGGACCTCGCCGGCCACACGCGCGCGCTCGACGAACACCCGCTCGGGCGCGAACGACCGCTCGAGGGCCGCGACGGTCGTGCCGGACAGTGCCTCGGGCACGGCATAGGCCCGCATGATGACGTCGTAGTACGCGGAGACCGTGCCGCTGCCGTCGCGCCGGATGCCCATCTCGTCCTCGAGCGCGCGGCAGGCCGCGGCGAGGTCGGTGCCGAGCAGCTTCGGCGCGACCTTCGACAGGAAGGTCACGGTGGCGACGAGGCCGACCAGATAGGTCACGGCGAAGGCCACCGTGACACCCCCGGTGAGCCGATCGACGCTCTGCGCGGGCAGACCGAGCTTGGCGATCGCGTCGACCGCGGTGCCGACGGTCGCCGACTCGGTCATGCTGCCGGCGACGAGCCCGGCGGCGGTGCCGGCGTCCAGGCCGAAC
>JALORJ010000112.1 GCA_025459035.1 Burkholderiales bacterium | reverse complement strand
CGCCAGCGTGGATCCGCTGCGAGAAAGCGCTCGACGACGGCCTCGTTCTCGTCCGGCAGCAGGCTGCATGTCGCGTACACGAGCCGCCCGCCGACCCGCGGCAGGCGCGCGGCGGCCGCGAGGATGGCGGTCTGCTTCGCCTGCAGCTCGGTGACGGCCTGCGCGTCCATGCGCCACTTCAGGTCCGGGTTTCGTCGCAGCGTGCCGGTGCCCGAGCACGGCGCGTCGACCAGCACCCGGTCGATGCGTCCGGCCAGCCGCTTCACGCGGATGTCGTTCTCGCTGTCGAGCTTCATCGGCTGCACGTTGGACAGGCCGGAGCGCGCGAGCCGCGGCTTGAGATTCGCGAGGCGCTTCTCCGACGTGTCCATCGCGTAAAGGCGCCCTTCGGAGCGCATCAGCGCACCGAGCGCGAGGGTCTTGCCGCCGGCGCCGGCGCAGAAGTCGACCACCATCTGGCCGCGCGACGGCGCGGTCAGGAACGCGACGAGCTGGCTGCCTTCGTCCTGCACCTCGATCTGGCCGCCGGTGAACAGCGCGTGCTTCTCGAGCGACGGCTTGCCGGTCACGCGCACGCCGGTCGGCGCGAGCGGGGTCGGGCTCGCGACCCAGTCCGACGCGCGCAGGGTGGCGATCACGTCGTCGCGCCGCGCCTTCAGCGTGTTGACCCGCAGATCGAGCGGCGCCGGCTCGAGCATCGCGGCGCGCAGCGCGTCGAGGTCGGGGATGCCGGCGGACGCGAGGCGCGCGTCCAGCCAGTCCGGCAGCGAATACCGCAGCGCCGGCATCGCCGGCATCGGCGCGGCCTTCATCGCCGTCGCCGGCTCGCGCTCGTCGGTCTTCAGCAACGCATCCACGCCGCGAAGCGACAGCCCCTGGATGCGCAGCAGCCAGGCGATCAGCAGGCGCCGCGGTGCGCGTCCCTGCGCGAAGTGCTCGAGCAGCCGCAGATGCCGCAGCACGCCGAACGCCGCATCGGCGACGAAGGCGCGGTCGTGGCGACCCAGCTGCGGATGCTCGCGGAAGAATCGGCGCAGCACGGCGTCGGCCGGATGCTCGAAACGCAGCAGCGCCGCCACGGCGCCCGCGGCCTTCTGCAGCGTCGCCGGCGCGAGGGTGTCGGGCCTCACGGCGACGACACGTCGAGCTTCACGACCTGCGAGTCGATCGCCGTGCCGTCCTTCTCGACGATGCGGATGCGCACCGGCAGCCGGTACAGCGACGGCGCGATCCAGAACTCGAAGCCGCGGCGATCGTCGCCGACGAGCACCTTGCGGAAATGCAGCGTGTCGATCTCGCCCATCGGCGTCTCGATGCGTTCGCGCCCGGCGAACGTGAGGTCGTAGTCGACGACGCGGCGCCCGTCGGTCACGTGCACGCCGAAGGTGGGGGCCTTCGGCGGGTCGGCGAACACGAAGGCGTAGGCGAGGCTCGTCTGGTCGTAGGTCGACGGCGCGAGCGGCACCGTCTCGAGCTCGCCGCCTTCGTCGAGCGTGAGCGTGCGCCGCTCCCAGTCGAAGGTCGCTGCGTTCGGCGGCTTGCCGGCGCGCTCCTGGCGGAAGCTGGCCGGGCGCAGACCGTCCGGCGTGATCGCGCCACGGCTCTCGCGCTTCTCGTCGACCCGCTTGAACAGACGGGCGACACCGACGGTGCGCGCCTCGGTCGACACGCTGTAGCGGCGGCCGTCGTGCTCGAAGACGTCGCGCCCCTCGCCGACCGTCAGGCCCTTGACCTCGACCTTGAGCGTGAGCTCGACGCGGCGGGGCACCGCCGGCGCGGCCCCGGTGGGTGCGGCGACCACCGACACGGCGACCGCGACCGCGGCGACGGTCAGGCGGGCGACGGCACGCATCGACCGAACGCCGGAAACTCGGCGCCGCGCACGTGGACCCGCAGGCCGTCGACGCGCACCCGGCCTTCCAGGCACCAGCGCACGGCGGCGGGATAGAGCCGGTGTTCCTGCTCCAGGACGCGCGCCGCGAGCGTGTCCTCCGTGTCGTCCGGCAGCACCGGCACCACCGCCTGCGCGATGACCGGGCCGTGGTCGAGCGTGGGGGTCACGAAATGCACGGTGCAGCCGTGCAGCCGCACCCCGGCGTCGAGCGCGCGCCGATGCGTGTGCAGCCCCGTGAACGCCGGCAGCAGCGACGGATGGATGTTCACGAGACGACCCGCGTAGCGCTGCACGAATGGGTCGCCCAGCACCCGCATGAAGCCCGCGAGCACGACCAGCGTCGGCGCATGGGCGTCGATGGCGGCGGCGAGGGCGCTGTCGAAGGCTTCACGAGACGGGAACGCCGCGTGATCGACGACGGTGGACGTGACCGCATGGCGCGCCGCGAGCGCGAGGCCGCCGGCCTGCGGCCGGTTGGAGACGACGTGCACCACCGGCAGGCCGGCGTCGAGCAACGCGCCGAGATTGCTGCCGCGCCCGGAGACCAGGACGACGATGCGCGGCGCGGCGTCGGTCATGCGTAGCGCACGGCGGGGGCGTCGGCGGGGCGCTCGACGACCTCGCCCGCGACCCAGGCGCGCTCTCCGGCCGCCTGCAGATGCGCGACCGCGCGGGCCGCGTCGGCCGCCGGCACCACGATCACCATGCCCACGCCACAGTTGAAGACACGCCACATCTCGGCGTCGGCAACGCCACCGGCGACCTGCAGCCAGCCGAACACGGCCGGGCGCGCCCATGCGCCGGGATCGAGCCGCACCCCTGTGCCCGGGGGCAGCACGCGCGGCACGTTCTCGGTCAGGCCGCCGCCGGTGATGTGCGCGATGCCGCGGACATCGACCTGCGCGAGCAGCCCGAGCACCGGCTTGACGTAGATGCGCGTGGGCGTCATCAACGCGTCGGCGAGCGACCGGCCGTCGAGGTCATGGGTCGCGAGATCGACGCCGCTCACCTCGACGATGCGCCGCGCGAGCGAGTAGCCGTTGCTGTGCAGGCCGCTCGACGCGATCGCGACGACGGCGTCGCCCGGCGTGATGCGCCGCCCGTCGACGATCGCGGCCTTCTCGACCACGCCGACGGCGAAGCCGGCCAGGTCGTACTCGCCGTCCGGGTACATCCCGGGCATCTCGGCCGTCTCGCCGCCGATCAGCGCGCAGCCGGCCTGGCGGCAGCCCTCGGCGATGCCGCCGACGACGGCGGCCGCGGTGTCGACGTGCAGCCGGCCGCAGGCGAAGTAGTCGAGGAAGAACAGCGACTCGGCGCCCTGCACCAGGATGTCGTTCACGCTCATCGCGACCAGATCGATGCCGACGGTGTCGTGGCGATCGAGCTGGAACGCGAGCTTGAGCTTGGTGCCGACGCCGTCGGTGCCGCTGACGAGCACCGGCTCGCGATAGCGTCGCGGCACCTCGAACAGCGCGCCGAAGCCGCCGATGCCGGCCAGCACGCCGTCGCGCAGCGTCGCGCGCGCCAGCGGCTTGATGCGATCGACGAGGCGGTCGCCGGCATCGATGTCGACGCCGGCGTCGCGATACGACAAGCCGGTGTGAGGAGCGCGGGACTCGGTCATGGCGTTGCGGTGGGCGAAGGTCGGGCGCGCGAGGTCCGCGCGTGCGCGGTGCGCAGAGGACGACGAGCGGCGCGCGAGTGTAGCCGAGGGTCTCCCGCGCTCCGCGATCGCTGTCGCGGCGAGGGCGCTTCGTATACTCGGGGCGATGAAACAGCTGGTCCTGAGCCTCGCGTCGGCGGTGTCTGCGCGCTTCGAGAACTTCGCTGCCGGACGCAATGCCGAGGCCGTCGGGACGCTGCGCGCGCTCGCGGCCGACCGGGCCCGCGTCGGCCATGTCTATCTCTGGGGCGCCCCGGGCAGCGGCCGCAGCCACCTGCTCTCCGCGTGTGACCAGGCCGCGCGCGACGCCGGCCGTCCGGTGCGGCGCTTCACGCCGGTGCGGCCGGCCGACGACCTGCCGGCGGGCGCGCTGCTGCTGGTCGACGACGTCGATGCCCTCGACGACGCCGCCCAGGTCGCGCTGTTCCATGCGATCAACGTCGCGCGCGACCGCGACGGCGCCTGCGTGGCTACCGGCCCGCTGCCGCCGGCGCGGCTCGGGGTCCGGCCCGAACTCGCGACCCGCCTGGCATGGGACCTGGTGCTCGAACTGCACCGTCTGGCCGATGCCGACAAGGCGCCTGCGATGCGCGCGCGCGCCGCCGAGCGCGGCCTCGTGCTGCCGGACGAGGTGATCGACTGGCTGCTGCGCCACACCCGGCGCGACTTGTCGGCGCTGTTCGGCGTCGTCGACGCGCTCGACGCGCTGTCGCTCGAACTCAAGCGACCGATCACGCTGCCGCTGGTGCGCGAGGCGCTGCAGAGCGCGCTCGACTTCGAGTCCGAGGTGCGCGCATGAGCGCCGAGCACGCGCGCGTCGCGCTGTTCGACATGGACGACACGCTGCTGCCGGCGGACAGCGATTCGCTCTGGAACACGTGGCTCGCGGATGTCGGCGCGGTCGATCCCGTCGCGCGCCGTCGCGACCAGCAGCGCTTCGGCGCGCAGTACGTCGCAGGCACTCTCGACATCGGCGAGTTCATGGCCTTCCAGCTCGCGCCACTCGCGGCCCATCCGCGCGGCGTGCTCGACCGCTGGCGCACCCAGTTCATCCACGAGCGCGTCGCGCCGATCCTGACCGACGCGGCGAAGCGTTGTGTCGCCGCGCATGCCGGCGAGCACTGCGCCCTCGTCACGGCGACCAATCGCTGGATCGCCGAGCCCGTCGCAGCGCTGTTCGGCATCGACGCGGTGATCGCGACCGAGCCCGAGCAGGCGCCCGACGGCCGCTTCACCGGGCGTGTCGCGGGCGTCCCCGCGTTTCGCGAGGGCAAGATCACCCGGGTCGAAGCGTGGCTCGTCGAGCGCGGTCTCGCACTCGACACCGTCGCGCGCAGCACCTTCTACAGCGATTCGCGCAACGACATCCCGCTGCTCGAGCGCGTCACCCACCCGGTCGCGGTCGACCCCGATCCGATGCTCGCCGCCCATGCACGCGCGCTCGGCTGGCCGGTGATCTCGCTGCGCGGCGTGACCGCCGAGGTGACGGCGTGATCCGCAAGCTGATCGCGCGGGTCTTCTCGCGTGGCGAGCGCGCTCCGCGTGGGGCCGTGCCGCTCGCGCCCCGCGGACCCGAGGTCATCGGCCCGGCGCGCCACAACATCACACCCGAGCGACTGAGCACCTGCGCGCGCCGGACCTGCGACACGCTGCAGCAGCACGGCTACCGCGCGTTCGTCGTCGGAGGCGCGGTGCGGGACCTGCTGCTCGGGCGCGCGCCGAAGGACTACGACGTCGCGACCGACGCGACCCCCGAGCAGGTGCACGCGGTGTTCCGTCGCTCGCGGATCATCGGCCGGCGCTTCCGCCTCGTGCACGTGCTGTGCGGTGCCGACGTCGTCGAGGTGTCGACGTTCCGCGCGCCGCAGGCCGCAGGCGACGACGGCGCCGACCAGCAGAAGGACGCCCACGGGCGCCTGCTGCGCGACAACGTGTTCGGGTCGCAGGAAGAAGACGCGCTGCGACGCGATTTCACGGTCAACGCGCTCTACTACGACCCGGCGCGCTCCGAGGTGCTCGACTACTGCGGCGGGATGCGCGATCTCGAAGGTCGGGTGCTGCGCATGATCGGCGACCCGACCGAGCGCTACCGCGAGGACCCGGTCCGCATGCTGCGGGCGGTGCGCCTGTCGGCCAAGCTGGGTCTCGAGATCGACGCCGCGACGCGTGCGCCGATCCCCGGCCTGGCAGGGCTGCTGGCCAACGTGCCGCGCTCGCGGCTGTTCGAGGAGATGCTCAAGCTGCTGCTGTCGGGCCACGCGGTGGCGTGCATCGAACGGCTGCGCCGCGAGGGGCTCGACCGTGACCTGCTGCCGTTCCTCGAAGCCCATCTCGCGCAGTCGGTCGCGGCGCGCTTCGTCATGCTGGCGCTCGCGCGCACCGACGAGCGCATCCGTGCGGACAAGTCCATCTCTCCGGGCTTCCTGTTCGCGGCGCTGCTGTGGCACGAGGTGCTGGGCGAGTGGCGCGCCGCGCAGGCGCGCGGGTTGGCGCCGGTGCCCGCGATGCACGAGGCGATGGACGCCGTGCTGACGGTGCAGGCCGAGAAGCTCGCGGTGCCCCGCCGCTACGGCGCCGACATGAAGGAGGTCTGGCTGCTGCAGTGGCGCTTCGAGCAGCGGTCGGGACGGCGCCCGTGGCGCGTGCTCGAGGCCGAAAAATTCCGCGCCGCGTACGACTTCCTGCTGCTGCGCTGCGACAGCGGCGAGGTCGACCCGGCGCTGGGGCATTGGTGGACCGAGTTCCAGGAGGCCGACGACACCCGGCGCGAGGCCATGCTGCTGCGCGACGAGACCAGCCCGAAGAAGCGCCGTCGGCGCCGACGCGGGCCGCGCGCCGATGGCGTCGAGGACGGTGTGCCGACCCCCGACGCGGGCGGGGAACCGGGTCCGTGAACGCGCCGCAGGTCAACGTCGCGATCGCGTATGTCGGTCTCGGGTCGAACCTCGACTCGCCGCGACGCCATCTCGAAGCGGCAGTCCATGCTCTCGACGCGCTGTCGGGCACGCGCGTGCTCGCGCGCTCGTCGCTGTACCGGACGGCTCCCGTCGGCTATGCCGACCAGCCCGACTTCATCAACGCCGTCGTGAAGCTGTCCACGGCGCTGCCCGCGCGGGCGCTGCTCGATGCGCTGCTGGCCGTCGAGGCCGAGCACGGGCGGGTGCGCCGCGTGCAGGACGGTCCGCGCACGCTCGATCTCGACCTGCTGCTGCACGGCGCGACCACCGTGTCGGAGCCCGGGCTCGAGGTCCCGCATCCGCGCATGCACGTGCGTGCCTTCGTGATGGTGCCGCTGGTCGAGATCGCGCCCGACCTGGTGATTCCCGGCGTCGGTGACGTGCGCGCACTGGCCGACCGCCTCGCGCGGGAGCAGCGGGTCGACAGGCTGCCGGCCGATGTCGTGGCCTGAGCACCTGCGGCACGTCGTGATCGAAGGTCCGATCGGCGTCGGCAAGACGTCGCTCGCACGGCGTCTGTCGGCCGAGATCGACGCCGACCTGCTGCTCGAGGACGCCGACGCGAATCCGTTCCTCGGGCCGTTCTATCGCGATCCCGCGCGGCACGCGCTGGCCGCACAACTGTTCTTCCTGTTCCAGCGCGTCGACCAGTTGCGCGATCTCGCGCAGGCCGATCTGTTCCGGCGTCCGACGGTGTCGGATTTCTTCTTCCAGAAGGACGCGCTGTTCGCGGCGCTCACGCTGTCCGACGACGAACTCGGGCTGTACCGCAAGCTGCACGCGCACCTCGCGCCGCAGGCACCGGTGCCCGATCTGGTCGTGTACCTGCAGGCGTCACCGCGGGTGCTCGCCGCGCGAGTGCGCCGTCGCGGGCTGGCGCGCGAGCAGACGATCGACTCCGACTATCTGACGCGGCTGGCCGATGCCTATGCGCGATTCTTCCTCGAGTACGACGCCGCACCGGTGCTGATCGTCAACAGCGAACGGCTGGACTTTGTTGATCGCGCGGAAGACTTTGCACTACTTTTGCGCCGCATTGCCGAGATGCGGGG
>JALORJ010000111.1 GCA_025459035.1 Burkholderiales bacterium | reverse complement strand
CGACGCGCACCGCGGCGCGCGACGGCGGGCGGGCGGCGTCGGCGGCCGGCGGCGGTGCGGTCGACCCGGCGGCCGGCGTCGTACGGCGGGGTCGGGCATCGAGCGCGCGCTCGATCGCGTCGATGCGACGACGCGCGGCCTCGAGGTCACGGCGGAGCGAAGCGATCTCGGCGCGGTCGTCGGCTCGTGCGACGCGGGTGTCCAGCAGTGCGACGGCCGTCGCGAACGCCACGCACAGCGCGACGGCGCCGCGGCGCCGCAGAGCCGTTCGACCGACGTCGCGCAACCGCCTCACCGCCGATGCGGCGCCACCGTGCCCACGCGGGCGAAGAGCGCCTCGAACTTCGGCAGGTCGACGGGCTTGTGGTGCACCTCGGTCGAGGCGGGCGCGGTCGCGAGCGACGGACCGGTCCAGTCGGTCGCCGGTCGGATCGGCCGCGGCACGAACCCGCCGCCGCAGTTCGGGCAGGTGCCGTGCAGCAAGCCCTCGGCGCAGTCGACGCAGAAGGTGCACTCGAACGAGCAGATGCGCGCGTCGCGCGACGCGGGCGGCAATGCGCGGTTGCAGTGTTCGCAGGTGGGGCGCAGCTCGAGCATCGGCGGTCTCGTGGGCGGGACGTTGGTCGCGAGGCTAGCCGGATGGCATGACGGGCGCCTGCCGCAAGGGGACGTGGCGTCGGTCCTCGACCGGCTGCGTCGTCAGCGTGCCGGCGTTGTCCTGACGCGCTGCGGGCGCCGCGCGCGCCACGCCGTCGCGGCGACCATCGCGACCGCCCACACCACCACCGGCACGTTGCCAGCGCGCGCGTAGGGCGTCGCGCCGGTGCGCCCCTCGACCGTCACTTCGAGGATGCCGGCGGTCCACTGGGGCAACGCGGCGATCACGCGGCCGCGCGCGTCGATCGCGGCGGTGACGCCGGTGTTGGTGGCGCGCAGCATCGGCCGGCCGGCTTCGAGCGCGCGCATCTGCGCGATCTGGCGATGCTGCTCGGCCGCCCAGGTGCGGCCGTACCACGCGTCGTTCGTGACGTTCACCAGCAGCGTCGCGTCGGGCAGCGCGCGGACGATCTCCTCGCCGAACACGTCCTCGTAGCAGATGTTCACCGCGACGCGCTCGCCGGCGACGTCGAGCGGTGGCTGGTCGGCGCCGCCGCGGGTCTGGTCGGACAGCGGGATGTGCAGCACGTCGTTCACCAGCGGCGCGAGCCACGTCTTCAGCGGGATGAACTCGCCGAACGGCACAAGGTGGTGTTTCGCGTAGCGCTGCGGCGCGGCCGTGCCGAGGCTGATCACGCTGTTGAACCAGCGGTCGGAGCCCGGCGGGTCGTTGTCGAAGACGCCGAGCAGCAGGTCGCCGCCGCGCGCGCGCAGCGGCTGCGCGAAGCGTTCGAGCAGATCCGGCGGGATGTCGTGGCGCGCGATCGGCAGCGCGGTCTCGGGCAGCACGACCAGCCGGCCGCGGCTGCGCGCGACCGCGTCGAGATAGTCGGCGACGGTCTGGCGCAGGCCGGCGGCGGAGAACTTGAGCGACTGCTCGACGTTGCCCTGCACGAGCGACACGGCGAGCGTGCGCCCCGTCGGCTGCGTCCAGTCGAGGGTCGTCAGCGCGAACCCGACCGCCAGTACGGCGACCCCCGCGACGGCCGGTGTCACCCGCGCGCGGTGCGGCGTGTCCGGCGTGCGCAGCGCGACGACCAGCGCCACGGCAGCGGTCGCGACCGCCACGGTGGCGGCGGAGACCAGAAACACGCCGCCGAGCGGCGCGAAGCCCGCGAGCGGGCTGTCGGGCACCTGCGAGTAGCCGACGGTGGCCCACGGAAACCCGGTGAAGAGCCACATGCGCGTCCACTCGCTCAGCGCCCAGGTGGCCGGCAGGACTGCGAACGCGCGTGAGGGTCCGGCGGCGTGTGCGGGCGTCACGGCTGCGCCGGCCGCTGTCCCGCGGCGTGCGACCCCGCCCGCGACGGCCGCTGCCGCGCCGCACGCCACCGCCGGAAACAGCGCCATGTAGGCGACCAGCAGCGCGACGGCTGCGGCGGCCGCGACCGTCGGCATGCCGCCGAAGGTGTGCAGCGCCACGTGCAGCCAGCCGACCCCGACGCCGAAGTGCCCGAGGCCCCACGCGAACCCGATGGCGGCTGCGGTGCGCGGCGCCGTGCCGTGCAGCAGCGCGGCCAGCCCGGCGAGCGCCACGATCATCACCGGCCACCATGCATGCGGCGCGTAGGCGACGACGGCGGCTGCGCCAAGCAGCGCCGCACCCGCGCATCGCAGCACGGTCACGCGCGACGGCCGCGCGTTCATCGGTGCAATCCGGGGCGCAGCACGCGGCGGGCGTGCGCGCGGAAGCGATCCGCCGCGCCGGCGCGCGCGGGGCGGGCTGCGCCGCCCGCTGTCACGCGTCGGGAACCGGCTCGACCAGCAGCGAGTGCACGCGCCGGCTGTCGGCGCGCAGCACCTTGAAGCGCAGCGCGTCGACGACGATCTCCTCGCCGCGGGCCGGCACGCGCTCGAAGCGCCCGACGACGAAGCCGCCGATGGTGTCGTGGTCGTCGTCGTCGTAGTGCGTGCCGAAGTGCGCGTTGAAGTCGGCCAGCTCGGTCAGGGCCTTGACGCGGAAGCGCCCGCCGGGCTGCTGGACGATGTTGTCCTCGGTCTCGTCGAAGTCGTACTCGTCCTCGATGTCGCCGACGATCTGCTCGAGCACGTCCTCGATCGTCACCAGCCCCGACACGCCGCCGAACTCGTCGACGACGATCGCGATGTGGTTGCGCGACGCGCGGAACTCCTTCAGCAGCACGTTCAGGCGCTTCGACTCGGGGATGAACACCGCCGGGCGCAGCCATTCGCGTACCTCGAAGGCCTCGCCCTGCGCCAGGCGCAGCAGGTCCTTCGCGAGCAGGATGCCGAGCACCCGGTCCTTGTCGCCGTCGATCACCGGGAAGCGCGAGTGCGCGGCCTCGATCACCTGCGGGATCAGCCGGGCCGGCGCGTCGTCGACATCGAGGACGTCCATCTGCGCGCGCGGCACCATGATGTCGCGCACCTGCATGTCGGCGACCTGCAGCACGCCCTCGATCATCGCGAGGGCGTCGGCGTCCATCAGGCGCCGTTCGTACGACGAGTGCAGCAGGTCGAGCAGCTGGCCGCGATCTTCGGGCTCGCGCATCAGGATGGCGCCGAGCCGTTCGAGGAGGGAGGGGCGTTCTGGGGGCGGACTGTCCATCGAGGGGTGTCCGGCGCGCCGCGGGCGCGCGACGACGGCGGGTGCGTCGTCTGCCGGACCGGCCGTCAGGCCGAAAGGCGATACGGGTCAGGATAGCCCAGCGTCGCGAGCACGCGTGTTTCAAGTTGTTCCATCACGCGCGCCTCGCGGGCGGTCTCGTGGTCGTGGCCCTGCAGATGGAGCAGGCCGTGCACGACCATGTGGGCCCAGTGGGCGTCGGGCGCCTTGCCCTGCGCGGCGGCCTCCGCGGCGATCACCGGGGCGCACAGCACCACGTCGCCTTCGAGCGGATCGGCGCTGTCGTAGACGAAGGTCAGCACGTTCGTCGGATAGTCGCGGCCGCGGTAGCGCGCGTTGAGCGCGCGGCCTTCGGCCTCGGCGACGATGCGCAGCGTCGCGGCGCAGTCGCGCAGCAGTGCGGCGCGCGCCCAGCGCAGCAGTTGCACCCGCGTCGGCTGGCCCGGCGCGCGCGTGGCGCGCTGCACCGCGGCCTGCAGCCGCGGCCGGGCGGGGGCCGTCGCGGTCACGCCGCCGCGTCGTCGCGCGCGCTCCACGCCTCGTACGCGTTGACGATGCGCTGCACGAGCGGATGGCGCACGACGTCGGCCGCGGTGAAGCGCACGAACGCGATGCCGCGCACGTCGCCCAGCACCTGCTGGGCCTCGATCAGTCCGCTCTTGTGCCCGCGCGGCAGATCGATCTGCGTCGTGTCGCCGGTGATGACCGCCTTCGCACCGAAGCCGATCCGCGTGAGGAACATCTTCATCTGCTCGGGCGTCGTGTTCTGCGCCTCGTCGAGGATGACGAACGAGTGGTTCAGCGTGCGCCCGCGCATGTAGGCGAGCGGTGCGATCTCGATTGCGCCGCGCTCGAACAGCTTGCCGACCTTCTCGAAGCCCATCAGGTCGTAAAGCGCGTCGTACAGCGGGCGCAGGTACGGGTCGACCTTCTGCGTGAGATCGCCGGGGAGGAAGCCCAGGCGCTCGCCGGCCTCGACCGCGGGGCGCACGAGCACGATGCGCTTGACCGCTTCGCGCTCGAGCGCGTCGACGGCGCACGCGACCGCGAGATAGGTCTTGCCGGTGCCGGCCGGCCCGATGCCGAAGGCGATGTCGTGGCCGAGGATCGCCTTCAGGTACTCGGCCTGGTTGCGCGTGCGGCCGTGCAGGTCGCGACGCTTGGTGCGCAGCTGCGGCTCGCCGTCGGGGTCGGGCGGATCGCCCGCGACCTCGATGAGGCCGAGCTGCACGTCCTCGATGGTGAGAGCCTCGACCGCCTGCAGCCAGAAGCGCTGCAGCGCCTGCGCGGCGATCGCGGCCTGCGCGGGAGCGCCGGCGATCGAGAAGTGTTCGCTGCGCCGTGCGATGCGCACGTCGAGCGCGGCCTCGATCTGGCGCAGGTTCTCGTCGAGCACGCCGCAGAGGTTGGCGAGCCGCCGGTTGTCGGCGGGCTCGAGCGAAAGCTCCAGCGCCGGGGCGTTCAAGCGCCGGCCGCGGCGACGACGGCGTCGAACTGCACGGCCTCGCCGCGCAGCGAATGCGGCGCGGCCTCGGTGATGCGCACGTCGACGTGCTGCCCGATCAGCCGCGCCGGGCCGGGGAAGTTCACCACGCGGTTGTTGGCGGTGCGGCCCGCGACCTCGTCGGCGCGCTTGCGCGACACGCCTTCGACCAGCACGCGCTCGACGCCGCCGACCATCGCGCGGCTGATCGCCTGCGCGTGGGCGTCGTTGAGTGCCTGCAGGCGCTTCAGCCAGCCGATCTTGACGGCCTGCGGCACCGGGTCGGGCAGCGCTGCGGCCGGCGTGCCCGGGCGCGCGCTGTACACGAAGCTGAAGCTCGCGTCGAAGCGCAGGTCCTCGATCAGCGCGAGGGTCTGCTCGAACTCGGCCTCGGTCTCGCCGGGGAAGCCGACGATGAAGTCCGACGTGATGCAGACATCGGGCCGCGCGGCGCGCAGGCGGCGCACGATCGAGCGGTACTCGAGCGCGGTGTAGCCGCGCTTCATCGCGGCCAGCACACGGTCGCTGCCGGCCTGCACCGGCAGGTGCACGTGCGGCGCGAGCTTGGCGATGCGGCCGTGCGCGTCGACGAGCCGCTGCGTGAATTCCTTCGGGTGCGACGTCGTGTAGCGGATGCGCTCGATGCCGGGCACCTCGGCCACCCAGTCGAGCAGCAGCGCGAAGTCGGCCGGCTCGGCATCGGGGCCGGTGCCGCGCCACGCGTTGACGTTCTGCCCGAGCAGCGTCACTTCCTTCACGCCCTGGTCGGCGAGATCGGCGATCTCGACGAGCACGTCGTCGAACGGCCGCGACACTTCCTCGCCGCGCGTGTACGGCACGACGCAGAAGCTGCAGTACTTGCTGCAGCCCTCCATGATCGACACGAAGGCCTGCGCGCCGGTCACCCGCGCGGGCGGCAGGTGGTCGAACTTCTCGATCTCGGGAAAGGTGATGTCGACCTGCGGGCGCCCCGACGCGCGGCGCGCCGCGATCATCGCCGGCAGCCGGTGCAGCGTCTGCGGCCCGAACACGAGATCGACGTACGGCGCACGGCGCACGATCGCGTCGCCTTCCTGGCTCGCGACGCAGCCGCCGACGCCGATGATCAGCTCGGGGCGCGCGCGCTTGAGCTCGCGCACGACGCCCAGATCGGTGAACACCTTCTCCTGCGCCTTCTCGCGCACCGAGCAGGTGTTGAACAGCACGACATCGGCGTCGGCGGGATCGTCGGTGGGCTCGAGCCCTTCGGTCGCGCGCAGCAGGTCGGCCATGCGCTCCGAGTCGTAGACGTTCATCTGGCACCCGAAGGTGCGGATGTGGACCTTGCCGCGGCTCATCGGATCACGTCCTTGATGTCGCGTCCGCGCGCCTTCATCAGTTCGATCTCGGTCGGAGTGAGCAGCCAGATGCCCCACACCTGGCCCATCAGGTCGAAGTTGAACGCGATGCGGCCGGACTGCGGCGCGGACACCGGCACGACGATGCGGTTGTCGCGGTCGCGGAACTTCGAGCCGGGCGCGAGCCTGAAGCGCTTGCCGCTGATGCGGATCTCGGGAACCACGATGCCTTCGAGGTCGCCGACGAACGCGGTCTCGGGAATCACGCGCTGCGCATGTGCGCCCCCGGTCGTCGCGAACACGACCACGGTGGCGAACACGAGGCGGCGCAGCAGGTTCAAGGTCGGATCGCAGGTGCCTGCGGTGGGCAGGCGAGGGACAGGCAGAAGGAAATGGTGGCGAATCAGGGATTTGAACCCCGGACCAACGGATTATGATTCCGCTGCTCTAACCACTGAGCTAATTCGCCACGTGCCCTGCGACAGGGCCGCGAAATGTACGAACCGACCCCCACACTGTCAACCGATCCGCCGCTCGCCGGCGGATCGGCTTTTTGATGGGCCGCGACACGCTCTGCGTGGTCGGGCGCGGACCGATCGGCGCCGCCGTCGCGCTCGGCGCAGGCCGCGCCGGTCTCGATGTCGTGCAGCTCGTCGCGCCGACGACGGCCGATCCCGGGCCGGCCCGCGCGCTGGCGCTGTCGCCCGGCACCCTGCGTTTCCTCGACGCCCTTGGCGTCGCGGCGAGGCTGCCCGCCGCGTCGATGGCCTCGTACACCGGCATGCGTGTGGTCGCCGACGACGGCCGCGCGACGCTCGAGTTCGACGCCGCCGACGCCGGCGAGTCCGAACTCGGCCGCATCGTCGACGGCGACGCGCTCGACCACGCGTTCGATCAGGCGCTGCGCGGCGAGGCGCGGGTCGAGACGCGCGTGGGCACGCCGCTGCGCATGCGCGTCGATCGCGACAGCGCCCGGATCGATCTCGCCGACGGCCGCACCGTCGATGCCGCGCTGGTCGTCGCGGCCGACGGCGCGCAGTCCTGGGTGCGGCGCCAGTGCGGGCTGCGGGTGCGCGAGCGCGACTACCGCCAGCACGCGGTCACAGTGCGCTTTGCCTGCGAGCGCCCGCACGACGGCATCGCCCGCCAGTGGTTCCGCGGCGACGGCGTGCTCGCGCTGCTGCCGCAGGCCGGTGACCACGTCGCGCTGGTCTGGTCGACCGATCCTGCGCACGCCGACGTCCTCGTCGCCGATCCGCAGGCGCTCGCGGCGCAGGCGACCGATGCCAGCGGTGCCGCGCTGGGCGCACTGAGCATCGCCGGTCCTGTCGGGCGCTTCCCGTTGTCCGCACACGTGGCGTCGCGCTGGACCGCGCCGCGCGCCGTGCTGGTCGGCGACGCGGCCCACCGCTTCCATCCGCTGGCGGGGCAGGGCGCGAACGTCGGGTTTCGCGACGCGCGCAGCCTGGTCGACGTGCTCGCGACGCGTGCGGCCGGCACCGACCCGGGCGATGCGCG
>JALORJ010000110.1 GCA_025459035.1 Burkholderiales bacterium | reverse complement strand
CGGCTCCGCCGCGAACCCGCCCGCAGGTCCTGGTTTCGCTTTCCGGAGAAGCCCTCGATGCAATGTGCACGACCTCGATCCCGTAAGCCGAACTGCTGGTCCGGGTCGCACTGATGCCGTACGCAAGACCCAGAAAGCTGTCGGGTCGCGCGGGCCGGTCGGTATGCCGACCAAGGCACCATCGCCGTGCCGCCACACCGCAAACCGCTCCCCGCTGCGACCGAAGTGCGGATACTCGCTGCAGATTGTTCCGAAGGAATGATTCCCGATGAACACCGTCGTGATCGAACACGTCCCTGTCACGGATCTTCCCGAACAGTGGTGCGCGAGACTGGCGACCGCGGCCGCAACGCTCGTGACCGTGCGCATCGAGGAAGAAGCCCCGCCGCCCCCGCTCGAGCCGTTCGTCTCCGACGATCCCGCCTTCGGCATGTGGCGCGATCGCGAAGACCTGTCCGACGTGGCGGGGCACGTCCGCAAGTTGCGAGCGCCGCGGTTCCTGCCCGACGGTTCGCCCGACGACGAGTGACCGCGGTGCCGGTGCTCGTCGATACCGACGTGCTGATCTGGTACCTGCGCGGGCACCCGAAGGCTGCGCGCCGGCTCGACGCGCTCACGGCACTGACCCTTTCGACGGTCACTTACCTCGAACGGCTCCAGGGTCTGCGCAACGCGGCCGAACTCGTCGCGGTGAAATAAATGTTCGCGCGCAGGTCCGCCACGCTGCTTCCGGTCGACGTCGCGATTACCTCCCGCGCCGTCGACCTGATGGAGACGCTCGCGCCGAGTCACGGGCTCCGGCTCGCGGATGCACTGATCGCCGCCACGGCGGTCGAGCACCGGATGGCCGTCCTCATGGCGAACGTCAGGCACTTCGCGGTGGTCACCGGCCTGTCGGTGGAGCCGTTCGCGCCATAGCGGGCGCCGCCCGCGCGACGCGCCGCGGCCCGCCGCCCCGTCGCTACACTCGTCGATCCTCGAAATCCCGGGGTGCGTCCGGCGCGCGCTGCGCCGCGCGCCCTGCCCCCTGCCCTCCGGAGCCCCCCCCCGATGTCCGAACGCGAGTTCATGGAGTACGACGTGGTGATCGTCGGTGCCGGTCCGTCCGGGCTGGCCTGTGCGATCCGGTTGAAGCAGTTGTGCGCCGAGCGCGGGCAGGACCTGTCGGTGTGCGTGCTCGAGAAGGGCTCGGAGGTCGGGGCGCACATCCTGTCGGGCGCGGTGATCGAGCCACGCGCGCTGACCGAGCTGATCCCCGACTGGCAGGCGCAGGGCGCGCCGCTCGACACGCCGGCGGGCGAGGACCGCTTCCTGTTCCTCACCGAGAAGAAGAGCTTCCGGCTGCCGACGCCGCCGCAGATGAGCAACCACGGCAACTTCATCGCGAGTCTCGGCAACGTGTGCCGCTGGCTCGCGACGCAGGCCGAGGCACTCGGCGTCGAGGTGTACCCGGGCTTCGCGGCAGCCGAGGTGCTGTACGGCGACGACGGCCGCGTCACGGGCGTGGCCACCGGCGATCTGGGCATCGGCCGCGACGGGCAGCCGACCGACCGCCATCAGGCCGGCATGGAGCTGCGCGCGCGCCAGACGATCTTCGCGGAAGGCTGTCGCGGTTCGCTCACGCGCACGCTGTTCGAGCGCTTCCACCTGCGCGACGGCGTCGATCCGCAGACCTACGGCATCGGCATCAAGGAGCTGTGGGAGATCGATCCGGCGAAGCATCGGCGCGGGCAGATCACCCACACCATCGGCTGGCCGATGGACCGCGAGACCTACGGCGGGTCGTGGACCTACCACTTCGGCGACAACCTCGTGTCGGTCGGCTTCGTGATCGGGCTCGACTACCGCAACCCGTGGCTGTCGCCGTTCGACGAGATGCAGCGCTTCAAGACGCACCCCGACGTGCGTGGCCCCTTCGAGGGCGGGCGGCGCATCGCGTACGGCGCGCGTGCGCTGTCCGAAGGCGGCTTCCAGTCGATCCCGAAGCTCACCTTCCCCGGCGGGCTGCTGATCGGCGACACCGCCGGCTTCCTCAACGTGCCGAAGATCAAGGGCACGCACACGGCGATGAAGTCCGGCATGGTCGCGGCGCAGGCGTGCTTCGAGCACCTGGCCGGCGCCGACGCGGACCGCCCCGAAGTCACCGGTTACCCCGAGCAGCTGCGCCGCTCGTGGCTGTGGGACGAGCTGCACGCGGTGCGCAACATCCGGCCGTCGTTTCGCTGGGGCCTGTGGGGCGGCATGGCGTACTCGGCCATCGACACCGTGCTGTTTCGCGGCAAGGCGCCGTGGACGATGCGCCATCACGCCGACCACGAGCAGCTGCGGCCGGCGGCGGAGTCGCCACGCATCGACTATCCGAAGCCCGACGGCGTGCTGAGCTTCGACAAGCTGTCGTCGGTGTTCATCTCGAACACCAACCACGAGGAAGACCAGCGCGCGCACCTGACGCTGGCCGACCCCGCGATCCCGATCCGCGTGAACCTGGCGCAGTACGCGTCGCCCGAGTCGCGCTACTGCCCGGCCGGCGTGTACGAGATCGTGCGCGAGGCCGACGGCACCGCGCCGCGGCTGCAGATCAACGCGCAGAACTGCGTGCACTGCAAGACCTGCGACATCAAGGATCCGCAGCAGAACATCCGCTGGGTCGTGCCGGAAGGCGGCGGGGGGCCGAACTACCCGGGGATGTGACGGAGCACGCGTGGCCACCCCGCCTGCCGATCCGCCGCCGCGCATGCCCGGCGCCTTCGAGGCCGTGTTCGACGCGGTCGCCGCGGCCCTCGGGTCCGGCGCGCCGCCGACCGATCCGGCACCGCTCGTGCAGCTGGTCGCCGAGCTGCGGCCGCGCGACGCCGACGACGCGACGCAGGCCCAGCGCAACCTGCTGGCACTGGTGCACCTGCTCGACCAGGACGCCGCGCGCGCCGACACCTTGCGCCGCTGGGTCACAGCGCTGGTCGCCTCTCGCAACCAGACGCCGCTGTTCACCGAGGTCGGCATCCTGCCGTCGACCGGCTTCTTCGGCGAGTTGCTGCGCCGCCTGGGCGAGCGCGTGCTGCCGGCGGCGCCGGCCGACACGTCCGGCGTCGGCCTGCTGTCGACGGTGTTCCACCAGCGCGACGACCACGTGTGGGTACGTGCGATCGACGACGCGCACTGGGTCGCGCTGTTTCGCCGCCTCGGCCTCGACTTCGACGGTCCGGCCGCGCCGCCGCACCGCGCCGTCGGCGACACGCTCGACGCGCTCGACGTGCTGGCGGTGCGGATCGCGTCGCTCGGCACCGAGCCCGAGCTGATCCGTCTGCGGCCCGAGCTCGACCGGCACGACTCGCCGTTCATCGCGTTCGCGGCCGAGGTGCGGCGCCATCTCGACGCGTGTCGCGCCGTGCTCGGCAGCGACACGCCGCCGGCCGAAGATGCGCGCCACTCGCTGGTGCTGCTCGACCAGTGCGCGCAAGTGCTCGCCCGGGTCCGCCGCAACACGCACCAGACCGGCATCGCGGTGGGGCTCACCTACGCGATGGCCCGGCTCGACGACCTGATCGCGCGCACGCGCGCCCTGCTGGTACTGCTGGATCGCGCGCCCGGTGTCGATCGCGCCGCGGCGTTCGTGCAGCTGTTCAAGGACCTCGTCGAGGCCGACAACACGCGCAACGACCTGCGCGGTCACTTCGCGCGCAACACCGACCTGCTGGCGCGCGAGATCACCGAACACTCGGGTCGCACCGGCGAGCACTACATCACCGCCGATCGCGCCGAGTACCGCGCGATGTTCCGCGCCGCCGCCGGCGCCGGCGCGATCGTGCCGCTGATGGCGTTCGCGAAGCTCGGGCTGTACGGGCTGCACGCGGCGCCGCTGATCGAGGGCCTGCTGTACGGCCTCAACTACGCCGCCGGCTTCGTGCTGATCCAGCTGCTGCACTTCACGCTCGCGACCAAGCAGCCCGCGATGACGGCCACGCGCATCGCCGCCGCGCTGCACACGCGCCCGCGCCAGACCCCCGACCTCGCCGAGCTGACCGAACTGGTCGTGCGCGTGTGCCGCAGCCAGTTCGTCGCGATCCTCGGCAACGTCGCCGTCGCGCTGCCGCTCGCGCTGTTCGTGGCGCTGGCGGTGCAGCAGGCGGGCGGCGTGCCGGTGGTGCGGCCGGACAAGGCGGTGAAGATGCTGCACGACCTGCATCCGTGGCAGAGCCTCGCGCTGCTGCACGCCGCGATCGCGGGCGTGTGGCTGTTCGTGGCCGGGATCGTGTCGGGCTACTGGGACAACAAGGCCGTGTACCGCCGCATTCCGGACCGCGTGCGCCGCATGCCGGGGCTGCGGCGCGTGATCGGCGACGTGCGCGCGCACCAGCTGGGCGACTGGATCGAGCACAACCTCGGCGGCTTCGCCGGCAATGTGTTCTTCGGGTTGATGCTGGGCCTCACCGGCGCCGTCGGCTTCAACCTCGGGCTGCCGCTCGACATCCGCCACGTGACCTTCGCGGCCGCCAACCTCGGCATCGCCGGCGTCGCGCTCGAGGACACGATCACCCCCGCGGCGGTCGGCGTGGCCGCCCTGGGCGTCACGCTGGTGGGCGTGGTCAACGTCGTGGTGAGCTTCACGCTCGCGCTGCTGCTCGCGATGAAGGCGCGGCGTGTGCGCTTCCGCCACGCGCTGCCGCTGCTGACGCTGCTGGCGCGGCGCTTCGCGCGACGCCCGCTCGACTTCTTCCGCCCGCCGCGCGACGCGGCCCCCACCCTGACCGAGGATTCCCGCCCATGAGCGTCCGTGACGACATCCGCCAGGCCCGCATCGATCTGGTCGCCGCCCTGCGCACCGCCGCGCGGATGGGCCTGAACGAAGGCGTGTGCAACCACTTCAGCCTCGAGCTGCCCGGCAGCCCCGACAAGTTCCTGATCAATCCGCAGGGGCTGCACTGGTCGGAGCTGACGCCCGACGACCTGATGATCGTCGACGAGCGTGGCGAGACGGTCGAAGGTCGGCACACGGTCGAGCCGACGGCGTTCTTCATCCACGGCCGCATCCACCTCGGCAAGCGCAAGAAGGCGGTGCTGCACACGCACATGCCGTATGCGACGGCGCTGTGCCTGCTGGACGGCGGCGAGCTCGACTGCGCCGCCAACCAGAACGCGATGCGCTTCTGGGGCCGCATCGGCTACGACCGCGACTACGGCGGGCTGGCGCT
Organism: Burkholderiales bacterium; assembly: GCA_025459035.1. GTDB lineage: Bacteria > Pseudomonadota > Gammaproteobacteria > Burkholderiales. The sequence goes on along the minus strand of JALORJ010000110.1, from coordinate 2,403 downwards.
CGACAACGCCGAGGGCGACCGGATCTGCCATGCGCTGGGCAGCGGCGACGTCGCGTTCCTCGCGCTGCACGGCGTGATCGTCTGCGGCGAGACGGTCGCGCACGCGTTCGACGACCTGTACTACCTCGAGCGCTCGTGCATGGTGCAGGTCATCGCGCAGAGCACCGGGCGAGCGCTCAAGCGCGCGCCGGCCGAGGTCGCGGCGGCGGTCGGGCGTCAGATCGAGGGCGAGCGCCAGCAGTCCGATCTGCACTTCGCGGCGCTGAAGCGCCTGCTCGACCGCGACAGCCCGGGCTGGTCGGCGTCGCATCGCTGAGACCCCGCGAAGCGCCGACGCGTCCGCCCGAGTGCCGGGTCACTCCTCGCGTACCCAGGTCTGGGTGCGGCCGATGATCGACAGGCCGATGAAGCCGCGCACATCGAGCTTCTTTCCCCCGTCGGCCAGCTTGAGCTTGCAGCTGTAGACCTTGCCGTTCTTGGGGTCGAGGATCTCGCCGTCGACCCAGGCGTCGCCGTCGCGCACGAAGCCCTTCATGATCTTCATGCCGAGCACCGGCTTGTCCTTCAGCTCGCCCTTGCAGGCGCGGCACAGGCCGTCGGGATCGTCGTCGGGCTGGCGGTTGAGCAGCTTCTCGATGGTGCCTTCGAGCTTGCCGCCGGCATCGACGATGCGCACCAGCGAGCGCGGCTGACCGGTCTTGTCGTCGATGGTCTTCCACACCCCGACCGGGGTGTCGCCCGCGGCGAAGGCGCGCGTGGCGGTGAACAGCAGCACTGCGAGAGCGGTGACGAACGACTTCATGGCCGACGGCCTCCGTGGGTTGGAACGAAAACGCGATGGCAGGGGGTCAGACGCGCTCGAACACGCCGGCCGCACCCATGCCGGTGCCGACGCACATCGTGACCATGCCGTACTTCTGCCGCCGCCGTGACAGCGCGTGCACGAGCGTGGCGGTGCGGATGGCGCCGGTGGCGCCAAGCGGATGCCCGAGCGCGATGGCGCCGCCGAGCGGATTGACGCGGGCCGGGTCGAGGCCGAGTTCGCGGATGACCGCGAGCGACTGCGCGGCGAAGGCCTCGTTGAGCTCGATCCAGTCGATCGCGTCGAGCGCGATGCCGGTCTGCTTCAGCACCTTCGGGATCGCCGCGACCGGACCGATGCCCATGATCTCCGGCGGCACGCCGGCCACCGCGGCACCGACGAAACGCGCGACCGGCGTCAGCCCGAAGCGCCGGACCGCGGCCTCGGACGCGAGCAGCACGGCACCCGCACCGTCGGAGGTCTGCGAGCTGTTGCCGGCGGTCACGCTGCCGCGCGCCGCGAAGGCCGGGCGCAGCTTCGCGAGCCCGTCGATGCTCGTGTCGCGCCGCGGCCCTTCGTCGATGCCGACCGTACGCGTGTCGATGCGCACGGCGCGTGCCGCGGGGTCGGGCGTGCGCGTCTCGATGTCGAACGGCGCGATCTCGGCGGCGAACTCGCCGCTGTCGATCGCGGCCAGCGCACGCCGATGGCTCTCGGCCGCGAACGCGTCCTGATCCTCGCGCGACACCTTCCACTTCTCGGCCACCTTCTCGGCGGTCATGCCCATGCCGAACGCGATGCCGAGGTTGTGGTCGCCGCGGAACACGGCCTCGTTGAAGGCGATGTGATGCCCGCCCATCGGGATCAGGCTCATCGACTCGGTGCCGGCCGCGACCATCACGTCGGCCTCGCCCAGGCGGATGCGTGCCGCGGCCATCGCCACGGCTTCGAGTCCCGACGCGCAGAAGCGGTTGACGGTGACGCCGGCGACCGACGCCGGCAGTCCGGCCAGCAGCAGGCCGATGCGCGCGACGTTCATGCCCTGCTCGGCCTCGGGGATCGCGCAACCGACGATCACGTCGTCGATGGCGGACGGGTCGAGCCCCGGCGCACGCGCGAGCGCGGCACGCAGCACGTGCGCGAGCAGGTCGTCGGGGCGCACGTTGCGGAACATGCCGCGCGGCGCCTTGCCGACCGGCGTACGGGCCGACGCGACGATGTACGCATCCTGGATCTGGCGGGTCATCGGAAGCAGCTCCGGAGAGGGACGGACGACGCGGATCGCGCCACGAGGATCAGTTGCGAAGCGGCTTGCCGGTCTCGAGCATGTGCGCGATGCGCGCCTGCGACTTCTCGGTCGCGATCAGCTCCATGAACGCGGCGCGCTCGAGGTCCAGCAGCCACTGCTCGTCGACCACCGTGCCGCCGTCGACATCGCCGCCGGTGATGACCTCGGCCACCTTCGCGCCGATCAGGTAGTCGTGGGCCGAGATGTGGCCGCCTTCGCGCAGGTTGGTCATGTGCGCCTTGAACGTCGCCGCCGCCGAGCGCCCGGCCACGGGGATCGCGTCGGCCGGCATCGGCGGGCGCCAGCCCTGCCC
>JALORJ010000109.1 GCA_025459035.1 Burkholderiales bacterium | reverse complement strand
GGCTGCTCGAGTTCTCGATCCGGGCGGGCTCGGTTTCGACAACTTCCGCTACGTCGTGCCCGAACCGGCGACCGTCGCCGCGATGTCGGCCGGGCTCGCCATGGCCGGTGCAGCGGTCGCGCGCCGCCGCAGGGATCGATCGCGCGGCTGATGCCGCCCGCGGCCGGTGCGGCGACGCGCACCGGCCGGCGCCTCGACCGGGGGTGCGCCTTCGGTTTTTCGGATCCGTGCCCCCGGAAAACGCGTGTTGCCGCGCCGCGAGGCCGCTTCGACGATCCGGGATCGAGGACGACCCCGAGGCCCGCGCCCCCATGATCCGCACCGGACAGCAGTACAAGGACAGCCTGCGCGACGGCCGCGTCGTGCACGTCAACGGCGAGCGCGTGAAGGACGTCACGACGCACCCGATGTTCAAGCCGATCGTCGACATCCGGGCGCGCATCCACGACATGCAGCACGAGGCGGCGTTCGCGGCGACGATGGTGGCCGCCGACGACGTGACCGGCGAGCCGGTCGCGATCGGGTCGAAGCTGCCGTACACGCAGGCCGACTGGCAGGCCAAGCGCAAGGCCGTCGACACGGTCTTCGACGAGATCGGCGGGGTCGTGACGCGCGTCGGCGACGAGACCGTCGGCGAGATGTGGTCGCTGTGGGACGGGCGCGACGTGCTGAACGAGGTCGACCCGCAGTTCGCGGTCAACATCGAGCGCCACATCCGGCGCGTCATCGCCGAGGATCCGTTCCACGTCTCCGCGAACACCGATCCGAAGGGCGACCGCTCCAAGCGCCCGCAGGACCAGGATCCGGACATGCTGCTGCACGTCGTGCGCGAGACCGACGCGGGCATCGTCGTGCGCGGGGCCAAGTACGAGACGGCGGCGGCCTACGCGAACCAGGCGTTCACCAAGCCGACCATCGCCAACTGGGGCGACTCGAAGCTCTCCGAGTACGCCGTCGGCTTCATCTGCGACCTCGGCGCACCGAACCTGCGCTTCATCTGCCGCACAGGCTTCGCGCAGCGCGCGCCGATCGACGACTACCCGCTGTCGAACCGCTTCGACGAAGTCGACACGCTGGTGATCTTCGACGACGTGCTGATCCCGTGGGAGAACGTGCTGTTCTACCGGCACACCCGCGCGGCCACGTTCATCCGCGCGACGCTGCACCGCTACAGCGCGTTCGCGTACGTGCAGCGCAACCTGCGCACCGCCGACCTGATGATCGGCGCGGCGCTGCTGAACGTGCGTCAGACCGGTCTGGACAAGCAGCAGGCGGTGCAGGAGAAGCTTTCGCAGCTCGCGGTGTGGCGCGAGGGCATCCACGCGCACCTCACCGCGTCGATCGCGATGGCCGAGCGCAGCCCCGCGGGCCTGCTGATGCCCAACCAGTCGCTGCTGTTCACCGGGCGCGTGCTGGCGTGCTCGCAGATGCACGAGATGATGCACATCGCACGCGAGCTGTGCGGCGGCCAGATCTGCGTCACGCCCGATGCGGCGGCGTTCCGCGACCCCGAGACGGCGCCGTGGCTCGAGAAGTTCTACTCGGTCAACGAGAACTGGATCGCCGACGACCGACGCAAGCTGCTCGCGTTCGCGCGCGACCTGCTCAACTCGGACTACGCCGGCCACCGGCTCACGTTCCAGCTCTTCGCCCAGTCGCCGCCGTTCGCGCACCTCGCGGCCGTGCATCGCAACTTCGACTGGGACGCGACCGCCGCGGCGGTGAAGAAGGCTGCCGGTCTGTCCGACCGCGTCGATGCGAAGCCGGTCGCGGCGGTGCCGGCCTCCGCGCCGGCGCCGGCGGTGGCGCGGGCCGCCTGACGGTGGAGCACACGCGCCTGCGGCGGTTCAACACCGCGGTCACGTACCCCGAGCAGAAGCTCGACAACGATTTGTGCCAGGTGGTGGTGGCGCGCGGCACGATGGTGTTCGTGCGCGGCCAGATCGGGCAGGACCTCGACACGTCCGCGAACGTCGGCGTGGGCGACCCCGCCGCGCAGGCCGAGCAGGCGATGCACAACATCGACCTGCTGCTGCGCGAGGCCGGCGCCAAGCTCGAGCACATCACGCGCGTCGTCATCTACCTCACCGATCCGCGCTTTCGCGAGGCGGTGTATCGCGTCGTCGGGCGCTGGCTCAAGGGCGTGTACCCGGTGTCGACCGGTGTCGTCGTGTCGGCGCTGGCACGGCCCGAATGGCTGGTCGAGATCGAAGCGACCGCCGTGATCCCGGACTGACCCACCGCCCCGCCGCAACGCCGGTCGCGGCCGTGCCACCCGCCCGATGACGTTCTCGATCTCCGCGCGCTGCGCGCGTACCGGCCGCTTCGGCATCGCCGTGGCGTCGTCGAGCCCGGCCGTGGCGGCGCGCTGCGCGCATGCGCGCGCCGGCGTGGGGGTGGTCGCCACGCAGAACATCACCGATCCGCGTCTGGGCCCCGCCGGCCTCGATCAGCTGGCGGCCGGGGCCGACGCCGAGACCTGCCTCGCACGGCTGGTCGCGTCGACGCCGCACGCGGCCTGGCGCCAGCTCGCCGTCGTCGACGCGGCCGGGCGCACGGCCACGCATTCCGGCGCGCACACGCTGGGCGTGCATGCGACGGCCACCGGCCCGGGCGTCGCCTGTGCCGGCAACCTGCTCGCGCACCCCGCGGTGCCGGCCCGCATGGTCGAACGCTTCGAGGCCCTCGTCGCGGCCGATCTGGGCGACCGTCTGCTCGGGGCGATGCGCGCGGCGCTCGACGCCGGCGGCGAGGCCGGGCCGGTGCATTCGGCCGGCATGCTGATCGTCGACGCCGTCGCGTGGCCGGTCGCCGATCTGAGAGTGGACTGGACCGACGACAACCCGGTAGCGGCGCTCGCGGCGCTGTGGTCGCGCTGGCAGCCGCAGATGGACGCGTACGTGACGCGGGCGCTCGACCCCTCGATCGCCCCGTCGTACGGGGTGCCGGGTGACCGCTGACCCCCCCGTCGCGACGCCGGCCACGGCGCCGGCGCGGCGGCCCGCCACGGCCGGTGCACGGTCCACAGCCGGATCGAGGCAGACTCGGCGCGACGGCCTCCCCTCGCTGCCCTCCCCGATGCGGTTCACGTTCCGCCAGCTCGAGTACTTCGTCGCCGCCGGCACCTCGGGCAGCGTGAAGCTGGCGTCCGAAGCCGTCAGCATCTCGCAGCCGGCCGTGTCCGCCGCGATCCATCACCTCGAGGACCACTTCGGCGTGCAGCTCTTCGTGCGCCATCACGCGCAGGGCCTGTCGCTCACGCCGGCCGGCGAGCGCCTGCTGCGCGAGGCCAAGGCACTGCTCGCGCATGCCGAGGCGTTCTCGGGCGTCGCGCTCGAGCTCGCGAACGATCTCGGCGGCCCGCTGGCCGTCGGCTGCCTCGTGACGCTCGCGCCGCTGCTGGTCCCGACGCTGCATGCGGCATTCGCGGTCGAGCATCCGCGCGTGCGCCTGGACGTGACCGAGGACCATCACGCCGGCCTGCTCGACGGACTGCGCGCCGGGCGCCTGTCGGTCGCGCTGACCTACGACCTCGCGACCGCCGACGACGTCGCCTTCGAGCCGCTGGCGGCGCTCGCACCCGCGGTGCTGCTGCGTGCCGACCATCCGCTCGCGCGACGTGCATCGCTCGCGCTGCGCGACCTCGGCCCCCTGCCGCTGCTGCTGCTCGACCTGCCGCTGTCGCGCGAGTACTTCCTCGGACTCTTCGCGCAGGACGGCCTCGAACCGGCGATCGGCGCGCGCTCGCCGCAGCCCGACGTGCTGCGCGCCCTCGTGGCCGCGGGCCAGGGCTTCGGACTGGTCAACGTGCGCCCGGTCGGCGCCAGTGCGCCGGACGGCACCGCGCTCGTCTGCGTGCCGCTGGCCGCGCACTACCGGCCGATGACGGTCGGCCTCGCGACGGTCAAGGGCCTGCACCGCACGCGGCTGCTCGCGCGCTTCGAGCAGTGGTGCCGCGACACGCTGCCGACCCTGGTCGAGCCACGCGCCGCAGCCCCGCGTCGCCGCGCACGCCGCTGATGCCGCTCGACACCGCCCCGCCGTCGACCCCGGCGTCGCCCGCGACCCGCGATCCACGCTTCGACGTGCTGCTCGAGCCGGTACCGATCGGTCCGGTCGTCGCACGCAACCGCTTCTACCAGGTGCCCCACTGCAACGGCATGGGCTGGCGCGACCCGACCGCGCTCGCGACGATGCGCGGCATCAAGGCCGAGGGCGGCTGGGCCGTGGTCTGCACCGAACAGGCCGAGATCCACCCGACCTCGGACATCACGCCGTTCGTCGAAGCGCGGCTGTGGAGCGACGCCGACGTGCCGGCACTGGCCCGGATGGCGCAGGCCGTGCACGCGCACGGCGCGCTCGCCGGCATCGAGCTGTGCTGGAACGGCATGAACAGCCCGAACCTGTGGTCGCGCGAGACGCCGATGGGCCCTGCGCACCTGCCGGTGGCGACCTTCACGAACGAGCCGCTGCAGGCCCGCGCGATGGACCGCGCCGACATCGATGCCCTGCGCCGCTGGCATCGCGCCGCGGCGCTGCGCTCGCGCGCGGCCGGCTTCGACATCGTCTACGTGTACGCCGGCCACGCGCTCGGCGGTCTGCACCACTTCCTGTCGCGGCGCTACAACGATCGCAAGGACGACTACGGCGGCACGCTCGCCAACCGGGTGCGGCTGCTGCGCGAGGTGATCGAGGACACGCGCGACGCGATCGGCGACCGCGCGGCCGTCGCGGTGCGCATCACCATCGACGAGATGCTGGGCGCGGCGGGGTTCGATCGCCGCGAGGCCGAGGACGCGTTCGGGCTGATCGGCGAACTGCCCGACCTGTGGGACCTCGTGCTCGGCAGCTGGGAGCACGACTCGGCGACATCGCGCTTCGAGGACGAGGGCTTCCAGGAGCCGTTCGTGACCGGCTTCAAGCGCCTCACCAGCAAGCCGGTCGTCGGCGTGGGCCGCTTCACGTCGCCCGACGCGATGGTGCGGCAGGTGAAGCGCGGCGTGCTCGACCTGATCGGCTGCGCGCGCCCGTCGATCGCCGATCCGTGGCTGCCGCGCAAGGTCGCGGAAGGACGCGTCGACGACATCCGCGAGTGCATCGGCTGCAACATCTGCGTGTCGGGCGACTTCACCAGCTCGCCGATCCGCTGCACGCAGAACCCGACGATGGGCGAAGAGTGGCGCCGCGGCTGGCACCCCGAGCGCATCCGGCCGCGCGCGTCGGATGCGACCGTGCTCGTCGTCGGTGCCGGTCCCGCCGGGCTCGAGTGCGCCCGTGCCCTGGGCCAGCGCGGCTATGCCGTGACGCTGGCGGAGGCCGGCACGACGCTCGGCGGGCGCGTGACGCGCGAGGCCGCACTGCCCGGCCTTGCCGCATGGGCCCGCGTGCGCGACTGGCGCGCGTACCAGCTGAAGAAGATGCCCGAGGTGCAGATCGCGCTGGCAAGCCCGCTCGACGCCGACGACGTGCTGGCCTTCGGTGCGACCCACGTCGTGCTCGCGACGGGCGCGCACTGGCGCACCGACGGCGTCGGGCGCCTGCACACGCATCCGCTGCCCGTGGCCGCCGACGCGCAGGTCGTGTCGCCCGACGCGCTGATGAGCGGGGCACGCCCGCGCGGTCGCCAGGTCGTGGTGTTCGACGACGACCACTACTACCTCGCGGGCGTGCTCGCGGAGCGTCTGGCGCGCGACGGCTTCGACGTGCACTACGTCACGTCGGCGGCGCGCGTGTCCGACTGGACGGTCAACACGATGGAGCAGACGCGCATCCAGGCGCGCCTCATCGAGACCGGTATCACGCTGCATCTGTCGCAGGACGTCGTCGCGTTCGAGGCCGACCACGTCGACCTCGCCTGCCACTACACGGGCCGTCGCACCCAGCTCGCGTGCGACGCGATCGTGCCGGTCACGGCGCGCCTGCCCGAGCGCACGCTGTTCGACGCACTGCACGCGCGCACCGACGCGTGGGCCGACGCCGGGTTGCGTTCGGTGCAGGCGATCGGCGATGCGTGGGCACCGGCGACCATCGCGCATGCCGTGCATGCCGGGCGGCGCTTTGCCGAAGCGCTGGACGCCCCGCCCGATGCCGACCCCGACGCCTGGCTGGTGCGCCGCGAGATGGTCGGGCTGGCGCCTGACTGGGATCCCGTGCGCGCAGTGACGCAGGCCGGCCGATGACGGGCGTCGTCGCCGCGCACGCGCCGACGGACGCCACGGCGCTGCTCGACACGACCGTCGCCCACCTGCGGGCGCTCGTCGGCTTCGCGACGGTCAGTGCCGACAGCAACCTCGCGCTGATCGCGTACGTGCGCGACACGCTGGCCGCGCACGGCGTCGACGCCGAGGTCTTTCCCGATGCGACCGGCACCAAGGCCGCGCTGTGGGCCCGCCTGGGCGGCCCGGCCGACGTGCCCGGGCTGGTGCTGTCCGGGCACACCGATGTCGTACCCGTGGTGGGCCAGCGCTGGACGCGCCCGCCGTTCACGCTGACCGAGGAGACCGACGCGGCCGGCGACGTGCGCCTGTTCGGTCGCGGCACCACCGACATGAAGGGCTTCATCGCGTGTGTGCTCGCGACGCTGCCGGCATGGACCGATGCCCGCCTCGCGCGGCCGGTGTGGCTGTCGTTGAGCTACGACGAGGAGATCGGCTGCCTCGGTGTACGCCCGATGCTGGCCGAGATCGCGCGCCGCCGGCCGCTGCCGTTCGGCGTGCTGATCGGTGAACCCACGTGCGGCCTGCCGGTGACGGGCCACAAGGGCAAGGTCGCGATGCGCTGCGACGTGACCGGCCGCAGCTGCCATTCGGCACTCGCGCCCGACGGCGTCAACGCGATCGAGACCGCGGCGCAGATGATCGATCGCATCCGCACGCTCGCCGCCGACTTCGCGCGCGATGGCGTGCGCGACGACCGCTACCGCCCCCCGTTCGCGACCGTGCAGACCGGTCTGGTCGGCGGCGGCACCGGCGTGAACGTGGTGCCGAACCGCTGCAGCTTCACCTTCGAGGCGCGCTCGACGCGCCGGACCGACCTCGACCATGTCGTCGCGACGCTGCGCCGCCAGGCCGACGCCGAGCTGCTGCCGGCGATGCACGCGGTCGCGCCCGAGGCCGCGATCGACTTCGCGACCCTGTCCGAGTACCCCGCGCTCGACACCCCGGCGGACGCGCCGCTCGCGCAGTGGCTGTCCGCGCTGACCGGCGACCGCGCACCCGGCACGGTGAGCTTCGGGTCCGAAGGCGGCCTGTTCGCCGCGGCCGGCATGCCCGCGGTGCTGTGCGGCCCGGGCGACATGGCGCAGGGCCACAAGCCCGACGAGTTCATCCGCCGCGACGCGCTGGCGCAGTACCTCGGGTTGCTGGAACGTCTGGCGGCGCGGCTGCGGGACTGAACGCGGCCGTCGTCGACCGTGGCCGCGCGACGCGCGGTCAGAGGGGCGGCGCCGGGCGGCCTTGCGGAGACCGGCGCGGGCCGCGATGCGCGCGTCTGCGCAGCGCGACCATCCCGTGCCCGGCGGCCAGCAGCCACTCCGTATGCGGTTCCGGCACGGCGAACTCCGAACCGCTGAACGGCAGACCCGGTTCGGTGCTGGTCCACCAGATCGAGAACCGGTCGGTGTCGTGGACCGGATCGATGGTCTACGTC
>JALORJ010000108.1 GCA_025459035.1 Burkholderiales bacterium | reverse complement strand
CCGCCGTCGGCCTACAAGTCGGGGCGCGCGGCGCCGGCGTGGTTCACGCATCTTGTGCAGCCCGAGCTGGCGACGATCAACCTGCCGGTGCAAGGCGGCAACCTGCGGGTGCGCGTCGACGCGTCGCGCTCGGTGGTCGACGCGTGGGACGACACGCGCAGCCTGATCGCGCTGCTCGCCGGCTTCCTGCTGGCGGTGAACGTGGCGGTGTTCTTCTACATCGGCGGGGCGCTGCGGCCGCTGCGACGGCTCGTCCGCGGGCTCGAGCGCATGCAGCAGCGCGAGCTGCACACGCGGCTGCCGCTGACCGGTGCGCGCGAGTTCGTCGAGATCGGCCGGCGCTTCAACGAGATGGCCGACTCGCTCGAGCGCAGCGACGCCGACAACCGCCGCCTCGCCCTCGTGGCCGAGCAGTCGAGCGACGCGATCGTGATCCACGACCTCGACGGGCGCATCGCGTTCTGGAACCCGGCGGCCGAGCGCCTGTTCGGCCTGAAGGCGGCGCAGGCCCTCGGCATGGAAGCCCGTCGCTTCGTGCCGGACCCGCTGCGCGACGAGGCGGACGCGATCTCCGATGCGGTGCGCGCGCGGCGTGGCATCGATCACGTCGAGACCCGGCGCCGCGCGGCCGACGGCACCGAACGCGACGTCGCGCTGTCGGTGGCGCCGCTCGTCGACCCCGGGACCGACACGGTGATCGGCGAGATCCACGCGCTGCGCGACATCGGCGAGGCGCAGCGCGCGCGCGCGGCCGAGTTCGAGCTGCAGCAGAACCGTCGCCTCACCCAGGCGATGCAGACGCGGCTGGAGGAGGAGCGCCGCGCGATCGCGCGCGAGCTGCACGACGAGCTCGGCCAGTGCCTCACCGCGATCCGCACGTTCGGCACGGTCATCGCCACGCGCACGGTCGACGGCGATGCCGACGTTCACCGCAGCGCGCTGACGATCGTCGACGTGGCCGGCACGATCTACGACGCGGTGCACGGGATCATCCGGCAGCTGCGGCCGGTGGCGCTCGATCATCTGGGGCTGCGCGAGACGCTCGCCGAGGTGATCGCGAACTGGCGCCGGCTGCAGCCCGGCATCGACTGCGAGACCCGCCTCGACGCCGACATCGAAGGCCTCGGCGAGGCCGTCAACATCGCCGCGTACCGCGTGGTGCAGGAGTGCCTGACCAACGTCGTCAAGCATGCGGCCGCGACCCGCGTGGAAGTCGAGGTCGCGCGGTTGCGGGGCGACGGGACCGACCGGCTGTTGATCGCGGTGCGCGACAACGGCCGTGGCCTGGCCGAACGCAGCAGCGTCGAGGCCGCGCGCTTCGGCCTGCTCGGCATGCGCGAGCGCGTCGAGGCACTCGGCGGCGACTTCAGTGTCGCCCCCAACCCCGGCGCCGGACTGGCGGTCACCGCGTCGATCCCGTTGAATGCGCGGCCCGTGTCCCCGACCGAGGAGGTCCCCGCATGACCCCGATCCGCGTGATGCTGGTCGACGACCATGCGGTCGTCCGGATGGGCTTCCGGTTGCTGCTCGACGGGTCGCCGGACATCCGCGTGGTGGCCGAGGCCGACAGCGGCGAGGACGCGCTGAAGCGTCTGGCCGAAGCCAGGCCCGATGTCGTCGTGATGGACCTGTCGATGCCGGGCATGGGCGGGCTCGAGGCGCTGACCCGCATGGTCGCGCGCGACACCGGCTGCAAGCTGCTGGTGCTGACCGCCCACGAGGACGCGATGCACGCCAAGCGCGTGCTGAAGGCTGGCGCGAACGGCTACCTGTCGAAGCGCAGCGCCGCCGAGGCGCTGATCCAGGCGATCCGCCAGGTGCAGGCCGGGCGCACGTTCCTCGAGCCCGCCATCGCGCAGGAGCTCGCGGTGCAGCAGGTCACCGGGGAGAAGGGGCCGGTCGACATGCTGTCGGAGAAGGAATTCAAGGTCTTCCTCGCGCTGGCCCGCGGCCAGAGTGTCGCGGACATCGCCCAGGTGATGTCGCTCAGTCCGCGCACGGTCGGCACGCACCTCTACAACATCAAGCAGAAGCTGGGCGCCGCGAACTCGGCCGAGATCGCGATCATCGCGATGCGCCACGGCCTGCTCGCACCCTGACCGGGGCCGCCCGCGGCTCATGAAAATCATGAGGCCGCGTTCATGTGTTTGCCGTGGCCGCGTCCCCGGTCCGCGCGGAGACTCCGGGGTGTCGACGAAGCGGTCGTGCCTCACCAGCCGACCGACCCGCCGTCACCGCGACTCTCCCAGATCGCACCCCACTACCGGAGGAAACGCCATGTGGACCAAGCCTGAATACACCGAAATGCGCTTCGGCTTCGAAGTGACGATGTACATCGCCAACCGGTAATCCGGTCGCGAGAATCCCCGGCACGGGGGGGCTGCGAGAGCAGTCCCCCCGTGCTGCTTTGCGCGCCCGACGGCGCGTCGTCACGGTCACCGGGCCCGAGCCCCCGCCGACCCCTCGTTCGTCACCGACGCCTGCCCGCCCGAAGGCAGGCGCGGCCAAGCCCAGGACTGTCCATGCTTCGTCATCGTTCGCGCCGGCGCGCGCTGGATCGCGCCATCGTCACGCTGTTCGCCACCGTACCGACCGCCGCGCTTCCGGTGTTCGCGCAGGACCCCGACCCGTCGCTGTCGCCGGTGGTCGTGTCCGCCACGCGTCAGCCGCGATCGAGCTTCGACCTGCCGATGTCGATCGACGTGATCCCCGGCGAGCGCCTGCGCGACGCGCAGCTCGGCGTGAACGCGTCCGAGACGCTGGTCAGCATTCCGGGCGTGATCGCGAACAACCGCCAGAACTACGCCCAGGACCTGCAGATCTCGATCCGCGGTTTCGGATCGCGGTCGACCTTCGGCGTGCGCGGCGTGCGCCTCTACGCCGACGGCATTCCGCTCACGATGCCCGACGGGCAGGGGCAGGCGGCCAACCTCGACCTGATGACCGCACAGTCGATCGAAGTGCTGCGCGGGCCGTTCTCGGCGCTGTACGGCAACTCTTCGGGCGGCGTGATCAGCGTCTTCACCGAGGACGGGCCGCAGCGGCCGACGATCACGCCGTACTTCGCCGTCGGCAGCTACGAGACGACGCGTTCGGGCCTGAAGTTCGGCGGCACGGCCGGCAACGTGAACTACCTGTTCAACGTGTCGCAGTTCGACTCGGCCGGCTTCCGCGACTGGAGCGCCGTGCGGCGCGACGTCGCCAACGGCAAGCTGTCGGTGCGCCCGGACGACTACTCGAAGTTCACGCTCGTCATGATCTACCTGATGCAGCCGGAGACGGAAGACCCGCAGGGGCTGACCGCGGCCCAGGTCGAACAGAACCCGCGTCAGGTCGGTGTGATCACCGGCGGCATCCCGGGCACGTCGCGCACCTACGGCGTGCGCAAGAGCATCGACAACGCGCAGGTGGGCGGCGTCTACGAGCGTCAGATCACGAGCGTCGACTCGATCCGTGCGCTGCTGTACACGGGCGACCGGCAGGTCACGCAGTACCTCGGGCTGCAGCCCGGGGCCCAGAACCCGGTCACCAGCCCGGGCGGCGTCATCGACCTCGACCGGCAGTTCATGGGGGTCGACCTGCGCTGGAGCCGCGACGACCGCGTGTTCGAGCGGCCGCTGCGGTTCACGGTGGGCCTCAACTACGACCGTCAGGAAGAGCGGCGCCGCGGCTTCAACAACTTCTTCGGCCCGTCGGGCAACCCGACCGCGATCGGCGTGCGCGGCAACCTGCGCCGCGACGAGAACAACATCGTCTTCAACTTCGACCAGTACGTGCAGGCGGAGTACGAGCTCGCGAAGCAGTGGGTCGTCTCGGGCGGTCTGCGCCACAGCCAGGTGCGCTTCTCGAGCGAGGACTACTTCATCGTCGGCGCCAACGGCAACGACTCGGGCGCGCTGAAGTTCGAAAACACGAGCCCCGTCGCCGGTGTGGTCTACAAGGCCACGCCGCTGCTCAACTTCTACGCGAACGCGGGCCGCGGTTTCGAGACGCCGACCTTCGCGGAGCTGGCGTACCGACCGAGCGGCGCGACCGGCTTCAACCCGCTGCAGGCCAACCGCACGACCAACTACGAGGTCGGTGCCAAGGCCTACGTCGGTCAGGACACGCGCGTGAACGCCGCGTTGTTCCACACCAAGGGCGACAACGAGATCACGGTGCTCACGAACACCGGCGGCCGTTCGGTGTTCCAGAACGCCGGGCCGTCGACGCGTCGCGGCGCCGAGCTGTCGATCGACAGCAAGCTGCCGATGGGGATCTACGCGCTCGGGGCGGCGACGTGGATCGACGCGACCTTCGACAGCACGTTCTTCGCGTGCGAGCAGACGCTCTGCCCGGGCACCAACGCGCCGCAGCGCGTCGAGGCCGGCAGCCGTATCCCTGGCATTCCCCGCGTGGCCCTGTACGGCGAGCTGGGCTGGCGCGGCAACGGCTTCGGCGTCGCGGCCGAGGCGCGCAGTTCAAGCCGGGTCTTCGTGAACGATCGCAACACCGAGGCGGCGGGCGCCTACGAACTGCTGAACCTGCGTGCGAGCTACACGCACGTGTTCAGCAGCCGCGTCAGCGTCACCGGCTTCGGCCGCATCGACAACGTCCTCGACCAGGCCTACGTCGGCTCGGTCATCGTCAACGACACCAACCGTCGCTTCTACGAACCGGCGCCGGGGCGCACGTACCTGGCGGGCGTCAACGCGACGCTGTCGTTCTGAGGCGGTCGCGCCACGGGGTCGCCTCGGTGGCGGCCTCGCGGCGCGGCGCAGGGGCCGTCAGTCGCCGGTTGCCACCGGTCGCGACGGATCCGCGCACCACTCGCTCCACGAGCCCGGGTACAGGCGCGACCCGCCGAGCCCGGCCAGTTCCATCGCGAGCAGGTTGTGCGCCGCGGTGATGCCGGACCCGCACTGATGGACGACTTGCGCCGGGCTCGAGCCTTCGAGCAGCGGCGCGAACCCGGCGCGCAGTTCGGCAGCCGACTTGAAGCATCCGGCGGCATCGAGGTTCTCGCGGAACACGCGGTTGCGAGCTCCCGGGATGTGGCCGGCGACCGGATCGATGGTCTCGTTCTGGCCGCGGAAGCGATCGGCCGCGCGTGCGTCGATGATCCGCAGCGGTCCGCCGTCGAGGTTGGCGACGAGCGTCGCAGCGTCGACGGTCGTCTGCGCGGGCGCATCGCCCGGCACGTAGGTGACCGCGGTCGGGGTCGGGACCTGCGTGGACACGGCGTGGCCGGCCTTGACCCACGCATCCCAGCCGCCGTCGAGCACGGCACAGCGGGCGTGACCGAGCCAGCGGGTCAGCATCCACCACAGCCGCGCCGCATACATGCTGCCCTGGCCGTCGTAGGCGACGACCTGGGTCGTCGCGCCGACGCCCTGGCGGCCGAGCCACGCGATGAACGTCGCCCGATCGGGCAGGGGATGCCGGCCGTTGGTCCCGGTGCGCGGGGCGGCGAGGTCGTGGTCCACGTGGGCGAAGCGCGCCCCCGGCACGTGTCCGGCGGCATAGGCCGTGGTACCGAACGTGGCGTTGCCGAGGTCGTGGCGGCAGTCGAACACCACGAGCGTCGGGTCGTCGAGCCGCGCCACGAGTGCGGCGACGGTGAAGAGCATGTCGTGCTGCATGCGAGGGATCTCCGGGACGGGACGGGAAGGCGAGGGGGCAGCGGGGTTCATGCGGACGTGGGTGCGAGCGCGGCGAGGCGGGCGCGTTCGGCGCGCAGGCTCGCGATACCACCGGCGACGATCAGCGCGACCCCCCACCATGCGTGCGGCGGCAGGGCTTCACCCCACAGCACCAGACCGTACAGCGTCGAGAAGATCACGGTCACGAACGACAGCGCGCCGACCACCAGCGTGGCGCCGCCGTGGTACGCACGGGTCATCGCGTTCTGGGCGATCGTCGCCGTGGCCGCGAGCCCCAGCAGCACGGCCCCGGTGCGCAGGTCGGGCAGGTGCACGATGCCGGTGACCGCGATCCAGACCATCGCGGCCAGCGTCGAGAACAGGGTGAAGTACAGCACCACGCGCCACGGCGGTTCACCCACCGCGCCGAGGCTCTTGACGTTGTGGTACGCGAGCGCCGCCAGCATGCCCGACGCGAGGCCCAGCAGGCCGTCGACCCACTGGTCGCGCTCGAGGGTCGGTTCGAGCAGCAGCACGATGCCGGCGAAGGCCACGCCGACGGCGCCGACGAGCACCGGCCCGGGGCGCTCGTGGCGGCGCCACGCCGTGAGCAGCGCGAGAAAGATCGGCGACGTGTAGTTGAGCGTGACCGCGGTCGCGAGCGGCAGACGCGAGATGCACCAGAAGTACAGCCCGAGCGACAGCACGCCCGACGCCGCGCGCGACACGTGCAGCTTCGCGTGCGGCGTGCGGATCGGCCAGCGGCGCAGGCGCGCGAGGGCGAGCATGCCGGCCAGTCCCAGGGCCGAGCGCCAGAACACGAGTTCCGCGGCCGTGAAGTGGGCGGCGCCGAGTTTCGCGAACACGCCCATCGTCGCGAACAGCGCCGACGCGACGATCATCCAGAGGGCGGCCATCGGATCAGCCGCCCGACGCGGCCCGTCGGGCGGCCCGTGGCACCCGCTTCAGCGGTTGCCGCCCGCGGCCGCGCCGAGTTCGCGACGCAGGTACTCGTGGAAATGGACCATGCCGTCTTCCATCGGCGACTGGTACGGCCCGGCCTCGTCGTCGCCCCGCAGCCACAGCGCATGACGACCTTCCTGCATGCGCTCGCAGATCTCGCGATCCTCGACCGCCGTCTCGGCGTAGGCCGCCTGCTGGGCCTCGACGAACTCGGGCTCGAACAGCGCGATGTCCTCGGGGTAGTAGAACTCGACCACGTTGCGGCATGCCTGCGGACCGTCGGGCACGATGGTCGAGATCACGAGCACGTGCGGGTACCACTCGACCATGACGTTCGGGTAGAAGGTCAGCCAGACCGCGCCGTGGGGCGGGGGCTTGCCGTCGTAGTAGCGCAGCACCGCGTCGTGCCAGCGCGTGTACACCGGCGTGCCGGGGCGCCCGAGGCCGTCGTGCACGCCGACACGCTGCATGCTCCAGTGGCGGCCGAAGCGCCATTCGAGCGCGTTGCAGTCGACGAAGCGACCGAGTCCGGGATGGAACGGCACGACGTGATAGTCCTCGAGGTAGACCTCGATGAACGCCTTCCAGTTGATCGGGTACTGGTCGACCACGGTCGAGTGGTAGACGTAGCCCGAGAAGTCGAACGCGGCTTCGACCGGCGCGCCGGCCAGGTCCGCGGCGACCTCCCGCGGCCCCGCGAACAGCAGCCCGTTCCAGTCCTGCAGCGGCATCGACGCGAGGTCGAGGCACGGGTTGCCCGGGAAGTGCGGGGCCCCGCGCAGCGCGCCCGACAGGTCGTAGGTCCAGCGATGCAGCGGGCAGACGATGTGCTCGGCATTGCCGCGGCCCTTCAGCATGACGGCCTGCCGGTGGCGACACACGTTCGACAGCAGTCGCACCCGGCCCGCGTCGTTCACCAGCACCCGTCCGTGCCCTTGCCACTCGAGCGACTTCCCGAGTGCGGTCACCTGGGCCAGGTCGGACATGATGCGTGTGCCACCTCCGTTCGGGTCGGACAGGTCGCCGGGCGGGTCATGCGACCGGCGAACAAACGAAAAGGCCGCCGGGGAATCGCACCGCCGACGACCTTTCGATCGGGAACCGTCGTGCAGCCGCAGCCCGAGCCGCGCGATCACGACCGCCAGATTATTTGGCCAAACCCCTGATCGGGCAAGCAAAGTTTCCGCAGCCCGCGGAGGCGTCGGGGATGCACTCGCGTTGACCCTGCAAGGGCCCGTCGGTAGATTGCGGCGCGCCACGACCCCCACGGCCCGATGTCGACCTCCGCCCCTGCCGCTCCGGCCGACGCCGCAGCCGCTCCTCCCGCAAGCTTCGAAGCCGCGATCGCGGAACTGGAGTCGCTCGTGACGCGCCTCGAGTCCGGCGACGTGTCGCTCGAGGCCGCGATCGCCGGCTGGCGCAGGGGCTCGACCCTGCTGCGCTGGTGCGAGCAGGCGCTCGCGCAGGCCGAGCAGCAGGTCCGGGTTCTCGACGGCGACGCGCTGCGCGATCTCGACGGTGACGACCGCGGAACCGACTGACTTCCCCGGCTGGATGCGGGCGTGTCAGGCGCGTGTCGAGCGCGTGCTCGACGCGTTGCTGCCGGCCCATGGCGCGGCGCCGGCATCGCTGCGCGACGGCATGCGCTACGCGGTGCTGGGCGGCGGCAAGCGGTTGCGCGCGCTGCTCGCCTACGCCGCGGCCGAGTGCACGCAGGTGCCGACGCGCGGCGCCGACGCGATCGCGGCCGCGGTCGAACTGATCCACGCGTACTCGCTGGTGCACGACGACATGCCGTGCATGGACGACGACGCGATGCGGCGCGGCAAGCCGACGGTCCACGTGCAGTTCGGCGAGGCCACCGCGCTGCTGGTCGGCGACACGCTCCAGTGCTTCGCGTTCGAGGTGCTCACCGCCGACGCGACGCTCGATCCCGCCCGCTGCGCCCAGATGGTCCTCGCGCTCGCGCGTGCCTCGGGCGCGGACGGCATGGCCGGCGGCCAGGCGATCGACCTCGCGAGCCTCGGCGGGCCGCTCGATCTGCCCGCCCTGGAGCGCATGCATCGCATGAAAACCGGTGCCCTGATCACCGCATCGGTGGCGCTGCCCGGCGTGCTTGCCGGTGCCGATGCCGACACGCGTACGACGCTGGACACCTACGCGGCCCATGTCGGCCTCGCGTTCCAGGTGGTCGACGACGTGCTCGACGCGACCGCCGACCAGGCGACGCTGGGCAAGACGCCCGGCAAGGACGCACAGAACGCCAAGCCCACCTACGCGAGCGAGCTGGGCATCGACGCCGCGACCCGCTTCGCGTTCGATCTGCGCGACCGGGCCCTGGCCGCGCTCGCGCCGCTCGGCCCGCGCGCGGCGCGCCTCGCCGATCTCGCGCGCTTCGTCGTGGCGCGACCCAGCTGATCCGCGACCCCCGATGACCACGCCGACCGACCTGCTCGACACGATCCACGAACCGGCCGACGTGCGTCGGCTCGACCGCCGACGCCTGCCGCAGCTCGCGCGCGAGC
>JALORJ010000107.1 GCA_025459035.1 Burkholderiales bacterium | reverse complement strand
GCCACGCTGGCCAAGCCGGCCTTCGCGGTGATCTGGACGACGACGCCGTGGACGCTGCCGGCCAACCAGGCGGTCACGGTGCACGCAGACTTCGACTACGCGCTGGTCGAGGGACCGGACTACTTCCTCGTGGTCGCCGAGGCGCTGGTCGAGGCCTGCATGCAGCGCTACGACATCGCGCAGTGGAAGATCGTCGCGACGTGCAAGGGTGCGGCGCTGGAAGGCGCCCGGCTCAACCATCCGTTCCAGCCGCGCAAGGTGCAGATGATCCTGGGCGACCACGTCACCCTCGACACCGGCACCGGTCTGGTCCACACGGCGCCGGCGCACGGCGTCGAGGACTTCGTCGCCGGTGCGAAGTACGACCTGCCGGTCGTCAATCCGGTGCGCGCCGACGGCACCTTCGACGACAGCGTGGGCTTCCTGTACGGCGAGAGCGTGTGGGGCGCGAACGACTCGATCATCGAACTGCTCGAGGAGCGCACGCTGCTGCTGCATCGCCAGCAGTGGACGCACAGCTATCCGCACTGCTGGCGCCACAAGACGCCGCTGATCTTTCGCGCGACGCACCAGTGGTTCGTGGCGATGGAAGCCGACGGACCCGACGCGAAGACGCTGCGCGCGACCGCGATGGCCGCCGTCGAGGCGACCGAGTTCTTTCCGGCGTGGGGCCGGGCGCGGCTGGAAGCGATGATCGGCCACCGGCCCGACTGGTGCGTGTCGCGCCAGCGCAGCTGGGGCACGCCGATGACGCTCGTCGTGCACCGCGACACCGGAGCGCTGCATCCGCGGGCGCTCGAACTGATGGAGCAGGCCGCGCAGGTGGTCGAGCGCGGCGGCATCGAGGCGTGGTTCGCGCTGGATCTCGCGACCCTGCTGGGCGACGAGGCGGCGCAGTACGAGAAGGTGCCGGACACGCTGGACGTGTGGTTCGACTCGGGCAGCACGCACGCGTCGGTGCTCGGGCGCCGCGCCGAACTGACCAAGCCGGCCGATCTGTATCTCGAAGGCTCCGACCAGCACCGCGGCTGGTTCCAGTCGTCGCTGCTCGTCGGCTGCGCGGTCGACGGGCGCGCGCCGTATCGCCAGCTGCTGACGCACGGCTTCGTCGTCGATGGCGAGGGCCGCAAGATGAGCAAGTCGCGCGGCAACGTCATCGCGCCGCAGAAGGTGGTCGACACCCTCGGTGCCGACATCCTGCGGCTGTGGGTCGCGTCGACCGACTACTCGGGCGAGCTGTCGATCTCCGACGAGATCCTCAAGCGGGTCGTCGAGAGCTACCGGCGCATCCGCAACACGCTGCGCTTCCTGCTCGCGAACGTGTCCGACTTCGACCCGACTGTCGACGCGCTGCCGCCGGCGCAGTGGCTCGACATCGACCGCTACGCCGTCGCGCTGACCGCGCGCGTGCAGGCCGACATCGTGGCCGCGTACGACCGCTACGAGTTCCATACCGTCGTGCAGCGCCTGACCGCCTTCTGCTCCGAGGATCTCGGCGGCTTCTGGCTCGACATCCTCAAGGACCGGCTCTACACGACGGCGCCGAAGAGCGTCGCGCGCCGCTCGGCGCAGTCGGCGCTCTGGCAGGTCACGCACGCGCTGCTGCGCTGGATGGCACCCGTGCTGACGTTCACCGCCGACGAGGCCTGGGGCGTGTTCACCGGCCGCAGCGACGACAGCGTGCTGTTCCACACCTGGGCCGAACTGCCCGCCGATGCGCAGGCAGACGCGCTCGTCGCACGCTGGACGACGATCCGGGCGGTGCGCGCGGAGGCGCAGAAGGCGCTGGAGGCGAAGCGTGCCGAAGGCGCGATCGGCGCGTCGCTGCAGGCCGGCGTGGCGCTGGCGCTGGCGGGCGAGCGCCACGACGCCTGCGCCATGCTGGGCGACGACCTGCGCTTCGTGCTGATCACCTCGCAGGCGAGCGTCGTCCGCGTGGCCGACGCCGCGACCGAGTCGATCACCGTGACCCCGCTTGCGCACGCGAAGTGCGGCCGCTGCTGGCACTGGCGCGCGGACGTCGGCCACGACCCGGCGCACCCGGACCTGTGCGGCCGCTGCACGTCCAACCTGCATGGCGCGGGCGAGGCGCGTGTCGCGGCGTGACGCCTCGCGCGCACTCGGCGCCGCGTGGGTCGTCGCGGCGATCGTGGTGGCGCTCGACCAGTGGACCAAGCACCTCGTGCAGCAGGCGCTGGTCTACGGCGAGTCGGTGCGCGTCACGGGCTTTCTCGATCTCGTGCTGGTCTACAACCCGGGGGCGGCGTTCAGCTTCCTGGCCGGCGCATCGGGCTGGCAGCGCGAGTTCTTCATCGCGATCGCCTTGTTCGCGGTGGGGTTCATCACCTGGATGATCGTGCGCCATCGCGACAAGCCGATGTTCGTGCTGGCGCTGTCGCTGCTGCTGGGCGGGGCCATCGGCAATCTGATCGACCGGGTCGTGCTGACCGCGGTCGTCGACTTCCTGCACTTCCACGCCGGGCCGTGGTACTGGCCGGCGTTCAACGTCGCGGACAGCGCCATCAGCGTGGGCGCGGTGCTGCTCGTGCGGGATAGTTTCCGCACGGGTCGGGTCGAACCGCCGACCCCATCCACCGGAGAATCGTGATGCCCGACTGGGCCAGGATCATCGAAGGCAAGATCCGGATCGCGCAGCAGGGGCTGCAGAAGCCCGGTAAGCCGTCCGGCCATGCGCGCATTCCGCCAGGCCAGAAGCAGGTCACGGATTTCCCGATCCTCGACCTGGGTCTCTCGCCGGATCTGCGGCCCGACAACTGGGTGCTGCGACTGTTCGGCCTGGTCGAGACCGAGCAGCGCTTCACCTTCCGCCAGTTCGAGGCGCTGCCGCAGGCGCGCTACACGACCGACTTCCACTGCGTCACGCGCTGGTCGCAGCTCGACATGGTGTGGGACGGCGTCCCGGCGCCGACGGTCATCGCCGCCGCCGCGCCGCTGCCCGACGCGCGATTCGTGACGTTGCACGGCGCCGACGGCTACACCACGAACCTGCCGCTCGAGGCGCTGCTCGACGACGACGTGATCGTCGCGCACGGCTGGAACGGCCGGCCGCTCGCGCCCGAGCACGGCGGGCCGGTGCGACTGGTCGTGCCGAAGCGCTACGCGTGGAAGAGCGCGAAGTGGCTCACCGGCATCGAGTTCCACGCCGAGGATCGCCCGGGGTTCTGGGAGGTCCGCGGGTATCACAACGAGGCCGACCCGTGGCGCGAGGAGCGCTTCTCGCAGGGCGGCTTCTGACCGCGTCGTCCGCCATCGTCTCCGGAGGGCTCCCCGCCATGCAGGTCCTGCTCGCCAATCCCCGCGGCTTCTGCGCCGGTGTCGACCGCGCGATCGCGATCGTCGAGCGCGCGCTCGAGATGCACGGGGCGCCGATCCACGTGCGCCACGAGATCGTCCACAACCGCCACGTCGTCGACGACCTGCGCGCGAAGGGGGCGGTGTTCGTGTCCGAGCTGGCCGACGTCCCGCCCGGCGGGACGGTCGTGTTCAGCGCGCATGGCGTGTCGCAGGCGGTGCGCACCGAAGCTGCCGAGCGCGGGCTGCGCATCTTCGACGCCACGTGCCCGCTGGTGACCAAGGTCCACATCGAGGTCAAGCGCATGCGCGAGCAGGGGCGCGAGGTCGTGATGGTCGGCCATCGCGGCCATCCGGAGGTCGAAGGCACGATGGGTCAGAGCGACGGCGGCGTCTACCTGGTCGAGTCGGCCGAAGACGTCGCGGCGCTCGCGGTGCGCGATCCGCAGCAGCTCGCGTGGGTCACGCAGACGACGCTGTCGGTCGACGATGCGGCGCGGGTCGTCGCGGCCCTGAAGGTGCGCTTCCCCGCGATCGTCGGGCCGAAGAAGGACGACATCTGCTACGCCACGCAGAACCGGCAGGACGCGGTGAAGACGCTCGCGCAGCGCGCCGACGTCGTCATCGTGGTCGGCTCGCAGAACAGCTCCAACTCCACGCGGCTGCGCGAGGTGGCGGCGCTTGCCGGCGCGCGCGCATGGCTGGTGGATGCCGCCGACGAGATCGATCCGGTCTGGGTCCGCGATGCCGGCGTCGTCGGAGTGACGGCAGGCGCCTCGGCGCCCGAGGTGCTGGTCCGCGCGGTGGTCGAGCGCCTTCGCACGCTCGGTGCGACGGCGGTCGACGACCTCGACGGGACCCCCGAGGACGTCAACTTCCCGCTGCCGCGCGAGCTCGCACCGCTCGCCTGAGCCTGCCTGCCGCGACCGCGCATCGGTCGCGGCGCGGCTTCGCGAGCGCGACGGTCGCGCCGTCAGGCCGGGCGCGTCACGGCGCCTGGTCGTCCGGGATCTCGCGCCACGACATGCGTCGCCCGCCCTGACCGGCCGTGTTCGTTGGCAGCTGCGTGCCGGTGTTGGCGGCGTCGCTGGTGCGCACGATGCCGACCGTCTTGCCGGCCACCGTCGGGGTACCGTCCGAGCCCGCCTGGCCGGGCGTGCGCACGACCACCACGCGGCTGGCCAGCACGTTGCCGATCTTCACGCCGGCGCTGGTTGCGCCGACGACCCGGCCGCCGGTCGCGTAGTCGACGAAGTAGAGCCAGCTCGACCCGCCGGGGCGGCACGGATCGCTGCGGTCCGGGATGTTGGATGTGAAGGCGAGCACGCCGCTGACCAGCGCCGGATTCGTGTACGACCGTTCGCCGACCTCGGGCAGGTCGATGAACCAGCCGGCCTGGGTCGCGAAGTTGGTCGCGTTGTTGGTGATGTCGATCGTCGTCGTGGTCTTGGTGACGGTCTGCTGCGTGAGCTGGCTGCGCAGCGTCGACGACGGATGCACCACGGGGCCCACGCCGGTCACGCCTTCGTCCTTGACCGCGTAGAAGGTCATGCGGCGGCGCGCCACCGCGTTCTCCGGGACGTTGTTCAGCACGTCGGTGTCACCGAGGTACTGGCCGGTCCCGACGAAGATGACGCGCTTGCGCGCGACGATCCCCAGTTCGGGCTCGGTCGTGATCGGCTGCACGTTGTTGGCGGTGTCGCGGAACTGCGCGAGCAGCGTCACCGACCACGACGCGACCGTCGTGCCCGAAAGGTCGAAGCGCCACAGGTTGCCCAGCAGGTCGCCGCCGTAGACGGCCTCGATCGTCGGGTCGGTCGACGGCCGCTCGGCGAACGCCGAGATCTGCGCGAGCCCGCTGGGCTGCGTGGTCGTGCCGACGTTGGTGGTCAGGGTCGCGATCACCGACCCGTCGCGCGGGTTCAGCACCCACAGGTAGCCGCGCCCGTCGCCGCCGCTCTGGCCGGCGCCGGTGCCGTTGTTGTAGCCCGAGGTCACCAGCACGACCCAGCCCGCGGCGCGGGTCTTCGCGATGATCGGCTTGCCGAAGGTCCAGCCGACGTTGGCGCGTCCCGGGGTGGTCGCGAACGGGAACTCCCACAGCGCCTTGGCGGCGACGTCGCTCTCGTTGCCCGCGGTCCCGGCGGTGATGTTGAGTGCGTAGTAGCCGCGACCGCCCTTGCGCAGACCGCCGACGAGCAGCGTGCGCCATTCGGGATCGGGCGGGGACGCGAGGTTGTTCGGCAGCGTCAGGCTGAAGTCGACGTCGCCGACGGTCGGCGTGCCGTCCACGTAGTACAGGTGGCGGAACGCGTTCTTGTCGGTGAGGTTGCGCAGGGTCGGGTAGACCAGCCCGGGCACGTAGGCCCACAACTCCGCGCCCGAGTCGATGTTGAACGCGTGCAGCATGCCGTCGTTGGCACCCTGGTAGACCACGCCCTGGCGGCCGGTCTGCGCGCTGCGGAACGCCGCGTAGCCGGCGTCGAAGTAGCTGAACTGCGGCGCACGCACGACGACCGGCTCGCTGTTGATGATGTCGCCCAGCACCGAGATGTTGCGCGGCACGATGCCGTTCAGATACGTGTAGTTCGAGCCGTCGAGGATGTACGCGCCGGTCGTGGGGTCGCGCAGCGGACGCGGCCCGCGCGACTTGAACTTCTCGACCTCGAAGATGCGGTCGCCGCGCAGGAAATCGACCATCTGCGTACCGAGCGTCGTGTCGGCCGTCAGCAGCGCCTGCTGCGCGGCCGAGAGGTTCGAGTACGTGAACGCCGTGCCGACGTTGGTGGCGTTGTTGTAGGTGGCGATCAGGCGGTTCTGCGGCTGACGCACGGCCAGCTGCTGCTGCGGCGACACCCACTGGGGCGTGGTCTCCGGGATGCCGGTCGACAGGTTGATCGCGAACTTGTTGAGGTCGCCCGACCACGCGCCGGAGTTGTACGACGACGCGTAGCTGAAGTTGTCGCCCGGTGCGAGGTTCGGGTTCGCGACCGCGACGGCGGCGCCGGCACCGGCCCGCGCCGCGACGTTGTTGACGACGTCGACCATGGCCGAACGCGTCTCTTCGGGCGAGCGCGCCGACAGCATCAGGCCGCGCCCGTTGATCGTCGCGTGCCACAGCTCGTCGACCGCGACCGGACTGCGCTGCAGGAAGTTGGCGGTGCCGCCGCGCGGATCGGGCCACGCGAACGGCAGTGTCGTGTCGTACGGGTTCGCGGTGCGTTGTGCATCGACGTCGTAGAACACGCCCTGCGTGCCGAGGCCGAGCGCGTAGGTGGCCATGTGCAGGAAGTCGTTGCGGTCGGCGTCGGGACCGGTGTCGGTGATGTCGATCGGCACCTGCCGCGCACTGGTGCCGAACGTGCCGTCGGTGCGCGCCGGGTTGGTGTAGAAGCGCAGCGCGATGTCGGCCATCGTGTTCGCGAACGCGTCGGTGTACGGCGCGGCCGGGGTCACCGTCACCGCCGGAACCGTGAGCGACGCGCTCGGCAGCGGGATGTTTCCGGCCGGCGACGCGTCGGTGTAGTTCAGATCCGGGTTGGTGGTGCTGTACGGGATCGTGAAGCGGTTGTTCACGTCCGCGTCGGTGTTGCCGTAGCCGGTCGGACCGCTTGCGGTCGCGAAGCCGTCGGTGATGACGAAGGCTGCGTTGTACTGGCAGGCGGCGTTGATCGGCGCACCGGCATCGGTGCGGCGAAACTGGTTGCCGGCGTACTCGAGCGCTTCGCGCGTCGGCGTGCCGCGCGGAAACTTGCCGCGGTAGATGTCGTTGAGCAGTCGCCGACCGTTGAAGCGGTTGTCGGTATTGTCGAAGTCGAACATCGTGACGTTGCGGCGATCCCCGAAGAAGAAGAAGCCGCCGCGCAGCCCGCTCACCTGGTCGAACGACAGCCCGAGCGCCGCGTACGCCATCATGAAACGCTTGCGGTAGTACGCGAACCAGTTGGCGAAGTTGGTCATCTCCTCCGCGTAGCTGCACGTGGCTCCCACGCAGTCGGTGCGGTTGGGACCCTTCGCATAGCTGGCCGTCGCGCTGTCGATGACGATGCGCCGGATCTTCTTTCCGTCTGGCGCCCACGCTTCGTCGGCCTGCAGGGGCAGGCCGTCGTTGTTCAATACCCAGACCGTAGCCTCGCGGAACGGCATCTGCACGCGGAGATAGACGCGCGTCCACTGGGTTGTGGTC
Source organism: Burkholderiales bacterium (assembly GCA_025459035.1). Taxonomy (GTDB): domain Bacteria; phylum Pseudomonadota; class Gammaproteobacteria; order Burkholderiales. The sequence continues at coordinate 189 of JALORJ010000107.1, read as the reverse complement.
TCCAGCGCGAGGCGTGCGTACTCGGGGCGCGGGCCCATCTTCAGATCGAGCGTGTCGATCACCCCGTAGGCCTGAGCAAATGGGCAGTACTCCAGGGGTGACGCCACCGGAACGCGCGACGTCGCATTGTTGAGCCCCACATGCTCGGGAACGATGCAGCGATCGACCGTGTTGTCGACCCAGGCGCTG
>JALORJ010000106.1 GCA_025459035.1 Burkholderiales bacterium | reverse complement strand
ACTCGGTGGTGTGGCCACCCTGCGCGTCGGGCATCCACGGCGGCCCCCAGGCACGCGTGTCGTCGCCGTGACCCGGGCGCTCGACCTTGATCACGTCGGCCCCGAGGTCGGCCAGGATCTGCCCGCACCACGGGCCGGCCAGCACCCGTGACAGGTCCAGCACGCGCAGGTGCGACAGCGCGCCCCGCGGCGGCAGTGCGCCGCCCGACAGGCCGTCGGAGGCCGCTGCGGTCATCGCGCGCGCTCGCGCGACGAGAGCCCGCGTCGCGTCATGCCGAGAACGCCTGGATGCCGGTCATCGCGCGGCCCAGGATCAGCGCATGCACGTCGTGCGTGCCTTCGTAGGTGTTGACCGCCTCGAGGTTCATCACGTGGCGGATCACGTGGTACTCGTCCGAGATGCCGTTGCCGCCGTGCATGTCGCGGGCGACGCGCGCGATCGCGAGCGCCTTGCCGCACGAGTTGCGCTTGATGATCGACACCATCTCCGGCGTCGCGCGGCCCTCGTCCATCAGCCGCCCCACGCGCAGCACGCTCTGCAGTCCGAGCGCGATCTCGGTCTGCATGTCGGCCAGCTTGAGCTGGATCAGCTGGTTCGCCGCGAGCGGCCGACCGAACTGCATGCGCTCCATCGTGTACGTGCGCGCCGCCTGCCAGCAGAACTCGGCCGCACCGAGGGCGCCCCACGAGATGCCGAAGCGCGCCTTGTTGAGACACGAGAACGGACCCTTCAGGCCCTTCACCCCCGGCAGCACGTTGGCGTCCGGAACGAAGACGTCGTCGAGGACGATCTCGCCGGTGACGCTCGCACGCAGGCTGAACTTGCCTTCGATCTTCGGCGTCGAGAACCCCTGCATGCCGCGCTCGACGATGAAGCCGCGGATCGTGTCGCCGTCGTCCTTGGCCCAGACGACGGCCAGATCGGCGATCGGCGAGTTCGTGATCCACATCTTCGCGCCGCTCATGCGCCAGCCGCCGTCCACCTTGCGCGCCCGCGTGACCATGCCGCCCGGGTCCGAGCCGTGATCGGGCTCGGTCAGCCCGAAGCAGCCGACCAGGTCGCCCTTCGCCAGTCCCGGCAGGAAGCGCTGGCGCTGCTCTTCCGAGCCGAAGGTGTGGATCGGGTACATCACGAGCGACGACTGCACGCTCATCGCCGAGCGCAGCCCCGAGTCGACGCGCTCGACCTCGCGCGCGATCAGGCCGTAGCTCACGTTGTTGACACCGGCGCAGCCGTAGCCCTCGAGCGTCGAGCCGAGGAAACCCAGCGCGCCCATCTCGCGCACGATCTCGCGGTCGAAGCGCTCGTGGCGGTTGGCCTCCAGCACGCGCGGCATCAGCTGTTCCGTGCAGTACGCGCGGGCGCTGTCCTGGACCATGCGCTCCTCGGCCGTGAGCTGGTCCGACAGCAGGAAGGGGTCGTCCCACTGGAAGGCGGCGACGGGGGCGGGAGCGTTCATGCGGGAGACCTCGTGAAGGGCGACGACCGGGCGGATCGCGATTGTCGCGGCGCAGCCGCGTCCGGCAAAGCCCGACGTCCGCCGTCCGCGACGCACGGTGGGGCGGGCACGTTGCCGGCGTGTGACTCGCCGCCCTGGCGCCGACGCCGGCCCGACCCCCGGCCAGGTCCGCCGCGGCGCGCTGCGGTGGTACACAGGCGCGGTCCCCTTGCTCCGGAGTGCAGGCCATGGCCACCGTCTTCGATCGCTTCCGCCTCGACGGCCGCCGCGCCCTCGTGACCGGCGGGTCGCGCGGCCTCGGGCTCGAGATCGCGCAGGCCCTGCACGACGCCGGGGCCCGCGTCGCGCTGCTGGCGCGGCGCACCGCGTGGTTCGACGAGGCCCGCGTCGCGATTCCCGACGCGGTCTGCGTCCAGGGCGACGTCGCGGTCCAGGCCGACGTCCAGCGTGCCGTGGCCGAGACCGTGATGTTGCTGGGCGGCCCGGTCGACATCCTCGTCAACGGCGCCGGGATCTCGTGGGCCGCGCCGGCCGAGGCGATGCCGGCCGACAAGTTCGTGCACGTCACGGCGGTCAACTACTTCGGCGCGTTCTGGGCGTCGCAGGCCGTGGCGCCAGGCATGATGGCGCAGCGCTGGGGAAAGATCGTCAACGTCGCGTCGGTGGCCGGCCTGAAGGGCGAGCGTCCCGAGACCCTCGACGCGGTCGGCTACAGCGGCTCGAAGGCCGCCTTGATCGGCCTGACGCGCGACCTCGCGGTCAAGTGGGGCCCGCACGGCATCCGCGTCAACGCGATCGCGCCCGGCTTCTTCCCGACGCGCCTGACCGAACAGGTGATTCCGCGCGTCACGGCCGCGCTCGAGACGCACCATCCGCTGCGGCGGGCCGGGCGCCCCGGCGAACTCGGAGGCGCCGCGCTGCTGCTGGCCAGCCCCGCGGGCGACTACATCAACGGTCACACGCTGGTCGTCGACGGCGGCGTGATGGCCGGCGGATGACGCCCCGCCGCGGCGCGCCGTGCGCATCCGCGAAGGCGACCCCAGCGGCCGGTGGCGCGACGTGATCACGCGCCCGCCGCCGCACGGTCACGCGAAGCGCACGTCCGCCAGCGCCGAAGCATGACGCGCGTCGGTGTCGCGCCGTCGACGCGCTTCCCGGGCTGGACCGTCGCAGGCGTCGCGGCGCTGTCGCTCGCGACGGTGTGGGGCAGCGCGTACGTGTTCCCGCTGCTGCTGGTGCCGCTGCAGCGCACGTTCGGCCTCGCGCGCGGGCCGGTCTCGTGGGTGTTCGCGTCCGGCGTCGCATTGCTGCTTGCGCTGTCGCCGTGGGCCGGCGGCATGGTCGCGCGGCTCGGCCTGCGCCGCACCCTCGCGTGTGCCGCGGCGGCGACCGGTGCCGGGTTCGGGCTGCTCGCCGTGGCGCCGAACGCAGGCGTCGCGATGGCCGGCTACGCGCTGGGCGTGGGTATCGGCGGAGCGCTCGCGTACGTGCCGGCGGTCAGCGCCGTCGCGCCGTGGTTCCTGCGCCGGCGCGGCCTCGCGACCGGTCTCGCGTCCATCGGCACAGGGGCCGGCACCATCGCGTTTCCGTGGTTGTTCACGCAGGTGGCCGCGGTGCACGGCTGGCGCATCGGCGTCGCTGCGGTGGCTGCGGTGGCCGTCGTCGCGCTCGCGATCGTCGCCGCGCTGATCGACGACCAGCCGGCGGCGCGCGGCTGGGCTCCCGACGGCGTGCCGATCGCGCCGCAGCCCCGGCGCGGCCCGGCCGGTGGCGCCGGCGGCGCGCGCCCGACGACGTGGCGCACGGTGCTCGGCTGGCCCGACGTGCGCGCGCTGTGGCTCGCGAGCGGCCTGTACGGCGCGACGATGTTCCTCACCTTCGGACATCTCGTCGCGGCCGCGACCGATGCCGGCATCGGCGCCGCGCCGGCCGCCGGCCTGCTCACCCTCGTCGGCGCCGGCAACATCGGCGGGCGCGCGCTGTTCGGCATCGTCTCGGATCGCGGCGCGCGCGTGGCGTGGCTTGCGGCGACCATGGCGGTGATGGGCGCCACTCCGCTGCTGTGGCCGCTCGCCGCCACCTTCACCGGCTTCGCCGCGATCGCGGTGGTCTTCGGCGTGTCGTACGGCGGTGCCGTCGCGCTGTTCCCGGCGGCCACCGCCGATCTGCTCGGCGCGCGCTTCGACGCCCGCGTGCTGGGCATCGTCTATTCCGGTTGCGTGCCGTCGGCGCTGCTCGCACCTGTGGTCGCCGGCCTCGTCTTCGACCGGACCGGGTCGTACGCGCCGGTCGCGATCGCCACCGGAGGCCTCGGGCTCGCCGGGGCTGCGGTGGTCGCACGCCTGGCCGTGCGCGCGCCCGCAGCCGGGGTCGCAGGCCCGCGCTGACGTCCGCGACGCGCGCCGGCATCGGCGCGTTCCGGCGCGTCGCGACCTGGCGGTCGGTGTGCGCGAAGCGCCGGCCGCGGTGTCGCCCGCCGCGGGCCCGTCGTAGCCTCGGCTCCGGGCAGCAGAACACCGCGGCGCAGCGCCGCACGACACGATGGATCACGCATCACGACGCCGAGGCGTCGCCATGGCGGCGGCCGTCCTCGCGACGTTCGCGGCGCCGGCGGCGACCGCGATCGAGTACACGCCGGCCGGGCGCATCGAAGGGATGCGCTGCGGCGGCATGCCCGTCAACATGATCGACCGCAACGCCTGCGATGCGCTGCGCGCGTTCTTCGCGCGCTGGATGCCGCGAGCGCAGCGCTGCGACGCCGAGGCACGCTGGCGCGTCGGAGAGCGCTTCCTGACCGACCGCCAGACCGCGAAGGTCGGCGTGGCGTGGCTCGAGCGCGCTGCGCAGCAGGGCTACCCCCCCGCACAGCGGACGCTCGCGGATGCCCTCGAGCGTGGTCGCGGCGTGCCGGCCGATCCGGTCGGCGCCGCCGCGTGGTGGCAGATCGCCGCGGCCGCGGGCGACGCCGACGCCGCGCGCGCCCGCGACCGACTCGCCGGGGCCCTCGATGCCGCGCAGGCCGAAGCGGCCGCCGAGCGCGCGCGGACCTGGGTCGTGCAGCCGTGCGGCGGGCCGCTTTCCCCGGGCGCGGCCGAGGGCGCGCGATGACCGTGGCGCGCGACGCGATGCGCATCGTCATGGCCTACGACGGCAGCGACGCCGGCCTCGACGCGCTGTTCGCGGCGCCCGAACTCGCGTGGTTGCCGCGGGCGCCGACCGACCTGCTGGCCGTGCTGCCGATGCCGGTCACGCTGTTCCTCGCCGAAGGCTTCGTGCCGGGCGAGTCGATCGACGCCGACCGCGACGCCGCCCGTGCGCGGCTGCTGGCCGGCACGGCGCACCTCGACGCTCACGGCTTCACCGCCGCCGGGCATCTCGTCACCGGCGAGCCGGTCGACGAGATCAGCCGTCACGCACGCACCGTGGCGGCGTCGCTCGTGCTGGTCGCGCACCCGCGCGCGGCGTCGTTCGCGGCACGCTGGTGGCGCGGCTGGGTCGGCTCGTCGCTGCTCGAGCAGACGCCTTGCACGCTGCTGGTGTCCGTCTACTGACGCCCCACGGCGGCCACGCGGCCCCGGGCTGGCGCGGGATTCGCAACGGCCCGTCCCGATGCGCGGCGCCGCCACCGGGGTGTGCCGCGATGGAGCAATCACGAGGATGCGGATGCGCGCTCGACACCACTGCAGTGGACTGGCGGCCGGGCTGGCCGTGATCGCGATGCTGTCGACCGCGGCGGCGGCCGACCCCGCCGCGGATCCGGCGGTCGACCCGATGGGCTCGGCGGCGTGGGCCGACCGCACGCGCGCGCTGTTCGGCGACGCACGGGTCGTGTTCGATCCGCGGGTCGAGGTGCTGGCGCCGAAGAGCGCCGAGGACCCGCTGCAGGTGCCGGTCGCGGTGCGGGTCGACCCCGCGATCGGCGCCGACCGCGTGTTCGTGTTCGCCGACTACAACCCGATCGTTCCGGTGCTGTCGTTCGAGCCGCGCGGCGCGGCGCCCTATCTCGCGTTCCGCGTGAAGCTGCAGCAGTCGGGACCGGTGCGTGCCGCGGCGCGCGACGCGGCCGGCACCTGGCACGTCGGGCACACGTGGGTCGTCACGGGCGGGGGCGGGTGCACGCTGCCGGCCCTCGGGCGCGGCGAGAAGGACTGGGAGACGCGGCTCAACGAGGTGTCGGCGCGGGTGTGGGTCGATGCGCTCGGCGGGACCACCGCCGCGCGCGCCCGCATTCGCATCGTGCATCCGATGGACACCGGGCTGGCGCCCGGCATTCCTGCATTCCACCTGCGCGAGCTGCGGCTGGTCGACGCCGCCGGCGCCGACGCGATGCGCATCGAGGTGCACGAACCCGTCGCCGAGAACCCGGTGTTCACGGTCGAGTGGGCGCACGCCGCGCCGCCGCTGCCGCTGGTGCTGACCGGCGTCGACAACAACGGCAACCGCGTCGACGCGGCGATCGTGCGATGACGCGCGCGGCACTCCGCGCGGTGCTGGTGGCGGCGCTGCTGCACGCCATCCCCGCGCATTGCGCCGATGCCTGGGACTACGCGCTGCAGCCGCAGGAGATCGCGCCCGACACGTGGGTCTTCGTCGGTCGCGCGGAGGACTTCACGTTCGCCAACGGTGGCAACGTCGTCAACACGGGCTTCGTGATCACCGCAGCCGGCGTCGTCGTCATCGACACCGGTCCGACCGTGCGCTACGGGCAGCAGATGCGCGCGGCGATCCGTCGGCTCACGCCACTGCCGGTCGTGCGGGTGTTCAACACCCATCACCACCCCGATCACGTGCTTGGCAACGCGGTGTTCGCCGCGTCCACCGTCGAGGCGACGGCCGAGGCGGCCGCCGCGCTGCGCGCCGAGGGCGCGGGCTTCGTCGACAACATGTTCCGGCTGGTGCGCCAGTGGGCGACCGGCACCGAGGTCGCCGTGCCGACCCGCGTCGCGGTCGACGGCCCGATCACCATCGGCGGGCACACGTTCGAACTGCACCGCATGCGCGGCCACACCGACGGCGATCTCGTCATCGTCGATCGCACGACCGGCGTGGCCTTCGTCGGCGACCTCGTCTTCGACGGGCGCGCGCCGACGACCCCGCACGCGCACCCGGACGACTGGCGTGCGGCGCTCGCCACGCTGCGGCGCTGGCCGGTGAGCGTGTGGGTCCCGGGCCACGGGCCGCCATCGCGCGGCACGGACGCGATCGACGCCACGCACGCCTGGATCGACTGGCTCGATGCGCACCTGCGCACCGCCGCGGCGAGCGGGCGCGACATCACCGAGGTCCTGCGCGATCCGGTGCCGGCGCGCTTCGCGACCTGGGGTGTGGTCGATGCCGAGTACGCGCGCAGCGTGCTGCAGCGCTTCCCCGCGCTCGAGCGCGCCGAACTGAAGCGCGCCGACGCGCGCTGATCGGCGCGCGTCGCTCGCGCTGTTCAGAAACGGGACAGCCCGCGCGGGCGCTCGGCGTCGTGGCGCAGGCACGACGCCGGTGAACGGCGCGTGGCACGTGCGTTGCAGAGTGCCGCCACGTCGGTTCGAGGCCGCCCGCGGGGCGGTCGACGGCCACGGATTCCCGTGATCGCTCGCGGATCGCACGACCTGAGACACAAGAGGAGGAAGGGGAATGAAGCGCAGCAATCGGATGGGTTGGGCCCTGGTCGCCGCCGGGGTGCTGTCGGGGGCATCGCTCGCCGTCGCCGGGCCGGTGACCGACAAGGACATGGAAGCCGACGGCATGACGACCACGAACGTGCTGTCGTCGGGCATGGGCACGCAGGGCCAGCGCTACAGCCCGCTCGCGCAGGTCAACGCGACGAACGTGCAGAACCTCGTGCCGGTGTGGTCGTTCTCGTTCGGCGGCGAGAAGCAGCGCGGCCAGGAATCGCAACCGCTGGTGCACGACGGCAAGATGTTCGTGACGGCTTCGTACTCGCGCATCTACGCGCTCGACACGAAGACCGGTGCCAAGCTGTGGGCCTACGAGCATCGCCTGCCCGAAGGCATCATGCCGTGCTGCGACGTGGTGAACCGCGGCGCCGCGCTGTACGACAACCTCGTGATCTTCGGCACGCTCGACGCGCAGCTGGTCGCGCTCGACCAGACCACCGGCAAGGTCGTCTGGAAGGAGAAGCTCGACGACTACAAGGCGGGCTACTCGTACACCGCCGCCCCGCTGATCGCGAAGGGCATGGTGCTCACCGGCGTGTCCGGCGGCGAGTTCGGCGTGGTCGGTCGCGTCGATGCGCGTGACGCGAAGACCG
>JALORJ010000105.1 GCA_025459035.1 Burkholderiales bacterium | reverse complement strand
GTCGGCCAACGCGAAGCGACCGGCCGTGTCGAAGTTCACGATCGACGCGAGCTCGGCCGTCGTCAGTCCGCGCAGCGCGTCGCCGGTCAGCGCGAGCAACCCCGCCACCTTCGCCGCCGCCAGCGCCTGCGATCCGCTCTGTGCGGCGAAGTGCAGCACCGACGCGCTCTCGCCCGGATCGAGCTCGACGTCGTAGCCGAAGCTCACGCGGTCGCCGGACAGGGAGAAGGCGTCCGGCGCGAAGCCGTCGCCGGCCACGACGTGCAGCATCGACGGATCCCGGGAAGCGTCGATGTCGTCGGTGATCAGCCAGCGGTCGCCCGCGTCGACCGAGGCGCTGCCGCCCGACTCGGCGATCAGGCGTGTGCCGCCATCCGATCCGAGGTTCGTGTCGACCTGCACCCGGTACGTGACGGTCGTGTCACCGCGGTTGGTCACGGTCTCGAGGAAGCGCGCGAAACCTCCCGTGTCGGAGACGTACACGCGCCGCGTCAGATCCAGTGGAACGGCGAGTTCGACGCCTGCGTTCACGGACACGGGGCCGAACGCAACCTCGCGCCCCCCGGTCGTCAGCTGCGCCGCCGCACTGCTGCCGAAGTAGTTCACCAGGCGCACGCCGCCGTCGTAGGCGTCGGAGGTGCCGTCGCCGATCGAGCCGTCGCTCTGCACGTCCCAGTTCCAGTTCTCGCCGTCCCGGAACGGCACGCCGTTCCACGGCACGCCTGCCGCGCCCGCGCCTGCATTGCGCAGCGAGCCGAGCACGATGCCGGTGCGCGTGATGTCGCCCACCCGGCCGACCTCGGGGTCGAAGTGCGCCCCGCGCGTCGCGACGAGCTGGTACGGCACGGCGCTGCCATCGGTACCGGCAGCGCGCGTGACCCGCACGCGAAGCTCACCGTCGGCGGCCACTACGAGATCGCGGACCGCGCGCTGCGTCGCGCCATCGGTGCCCGCCTCGACCGCGCCGCGCGCGAGCAGCCCGTCGGCAGCATCGAACACGGCCAGGTCGAACGCCGCGTCGCCGGCCGCGACGAACGACACGACATCGCCCGCGGTCACGGTGACGGAGTACCAGTCGTCGGACTCGCCGTCGGCGACGACCCCGACCACGGCCAGCCGGGTGGCGCCGCGCACGAGCGGCAGCGACGCCGCGTCGATGGACTGCGCGGCCGCCGACGTGTCGTTGCCGGTCCCGCCGATCGACTCGCTCTCGATGGCCGCGTCGATCACGACGCGCAGCCGGAACGTTCCGGTCGACGCGTCGACGCCGCGGACTTCGACCGAGTAGTCACCCGCCGCCGCCAGCACCACCGCCGGCAGAGCGACGCCCGCGCCGGCAGCCGCGCCCTGCGTCTGCGCCACCACGTCACCGTCGGCATCGACAACGCGGACATCGACCTGGAGCGCAGGGTCGACCTGATCGATCACGAACCCGAAGCGCCGATCCGCTTCGACGGCAAAGGTCGCGACCGACGGCACTTCGCTGCCGTCGACACGCGTCACGGCACCGGTCGACTCGAACCGATGGATCAGCGCGCCCGCCGGAGGCAGCGGCGCGAAGCTCGCGCTCACGGCCTCGAGCGTCCCGAGATCGCCGCTCGACGCGAACAACGGCGCTTCGGAAGGAGGCGGCGGCGGCGCGACGACGCCCGGCAGTTCGGCGGACATCAGCAGCCGGGGCTCCAGCGCTTCGATCAACGCACGGCGCCGGAACGGCGCTCGGGCGGCGGACACGTCAGGCGCGACCGCGAGCTTGCGAAACGCGGACGTGGCGAAGCGGCGCTGGTTCAAGCGAGCGTGGCGAGCAAACATGGGTCACCTCGGGCAGGTGCCGCACCGGTCTTGTCGGCCGGCTGATCGGGCGGATGATGGGTCGAACGGCAGGCCGGCGGGCGGTGTGCGCCTCCGGCTCCGAACCGATCGAACACACAGGGTGGACGGGGTGTGCTGCACGCGAACGCGTGCGGAGATGCTTTTGCCCACGCCGTCCGGCGCATGCCGCCGGGGTCGGCGCGGGCGACGCGAGACGTCAGGGCGGCGGGGTCGCGTGGGCGTCGGCCACACGCCGGGCGAACACGTCGACCACGCGGTCGACCGCCTCGCGGTCGGACTGCCACAGCAACGACAGCGGCAGCGGCGGGGCGTCGAACAGATCGATCACCGGCCGCACGACCGGGTCACCATCGGCGTCGGTCCCCGCCACGGTGCGCCACGCGCGGATTCGCGCCGTGTCGAACTGCCAGCGCTGCCGCCTCCAGCGGCGCCGCTCGACAACCAGCGTCCGTCCGGCGGGATCGAGAGTGACGACCGACCCCGCCGCGGCGTCGAAGGCGTGCAGTCCACCCACGATCACGGCGACCGCTATCGCCGTGACGCCCAGGACCGGCCACGAACCGTCGCCGTCGAGCGCGACGGCAAGCAGGCCCAGGACCCCGGCGATCACGAACGCGCCGGCGAACCCCTGACGCGCCGCCGGTCGGTCCGTCAACACCAGACCGCCATCGACCGTCCGTCCGAGAATCAAGGTGTCGGCGCTCACGATCGGCGACAGGTCACGCTCGCCGGAGGCCGACACGCCCGCGGATCAGCGGCGCCGAGTGCCTCGGACTGCCAACCCCACGCCGCACAACCCGACCAGCAGCGCCCAGCCAACCGCGGGCTCCGGCACCACCGCGACGTCGCGCGTCAGCGCCGGCGTCGTGTAGCCCCCGTCGCTGTCGCCACCGTCGACGAGCAGGACGACGCTGATCGGGGTCGACGAGGTCGGCGCCAGCGCGCGGAAGCGGCCGATGACGAGCGGGCGGTCGCTTTCGGCCAGTTCATTCATCCAGAACGCGAGGAAGTCCGGGTGGTCCCCACCCACGCCCTCGACTGCCATGATCGCGTCCGGCGTTCCCGGGGCGAGTTCGACCGACACCAGTTCGATGAACGCCGGGTCGAACGTGAAGAAGACGTCCAGCGCCGACAGCGTCGACGGCTGCGCGATCGAGACGTCGAACGCTTCGCCGGGGCGTACCGTGGCGGGCACGTCGAACACCTGCGAGATCGTGGTGGGCAACGCCCGGGCAGCGAAGCGTGCCTGCGCGGTCTGAGCCCCGAGGAGCCCTGCGCAGACAGCGACGAACAACGCGGTACGCAACAGCGAAACGAGGCGAGACATGCATGGCTCCAGGGTGGCACACGGAAGACTCGCCCACGGCCCGCACGGCCCGCGACGGTCTTCCTCTTGGCGTGTCGAGCATAGGCGCGAAACATGTCGATCGGGGAGAGTCTGCATGCGCCGTCCGGACTCCTTTTTCGCGATTGCGGCCGACGATGCGATCCTCGCGTTCCGGCCGCCCCTGGAGTCGGTCGCAATCACACGGAGAACTTCATGGCAGCCCGATCCCTCGTCGCCCTCACCCTGCTCGCCGCGCTCGTCCACGCGACAGCCTCGGCCGAGGAGCTCACCCCCCAGAAGCGCGACGACATCAAGAAGCTGTTCGCGACGACCGGCGGCACCAAGATGGGTGCGCAGTTCGCGGGGATGATCACCTCGCAGCTCGCGCGCAACCTGAAGGCGGTGAAGCCCGGCACCCCGGACAAGGCGTTCGTCGCCGTCAACAAGGACCTGACCGCGCTGTTCGACGACCGCATGTCGCAGCCGGGCGGCCTGATCGACCAGGTGATCCCGGTCTACGACCGCAACTTCACCCATGCGGAGATCAAGGAGCTGCTCGCGTTCTACGACACGCCGATCGGACGCAAGGTGGTCGAGACGCTGCCGCGCGTGGTCGGCGAGAGCATGCAGATCGGTCAGGCCTGGGGGCAGAGCCTCGGACCGGAGATCGAGTCGCGGGTGAAGATGGCCCTCAAGCGGGAGGGCGTCGAGTTGCCGAAGCCGGTCGGCGCGGCCGACGCGCCGGGCGCCGCCCCGGGCGCGGCGCCGTCCGGGCCCGGCCTGAAGAAGAAGTGACGCGGACCCCGCGCCTCGCCGGTCAGCGGCCGGCGGCGGTCCGGGTGCAGGCGACCTCCATCGTGCGGGCGCCCGGCGTGCCGGGCGTGACGTCCTCCCAGATGCGCCGCATCGGCCCGGAGCGCGAGATCGACCGCCCCTGCGCGTCGAACAGCTCGATCTCGACCACACGGTGCACCCGCAGCACGCAGTCGACCTCGACCACGCCGCGCGATTCGCTGGCGGTCATCGGCAGCAGTTCGTGACCGTCGGACAGCGGCGCGGTGAACACGGCCCGCTTGTCGATGCGTACCACGTCACCGTTGCGGGCGAGCGTCGCGCCGTCGAGGTAGTGACGGGTCTGCTCGTCGGCGCCGACATCGACCCATTCGACGGCCGCGGCCGGGGCGATGGCCCTCGCGGCCAGCGACAGCGCGAGCGTCGCGTGCACGCACGCTCGCGCGACGCGCGCAGGGCCGCGGTACCCACGGTGATTCGACGACGGCGAACGGTTCAAGCGACCTCCGGATCGATGCGGATGCGTTGACGGGTCGGCCGCGCGCGGTTGCGCTGCGGCGACGGATGCAGGCACGAAGGTACCCTCGACCCACGCCGTCGTCGGCCCCTGCCCGCCTGCCCGATGCCCGAATCTGCCCTGCCACCGCGCCCGGACGGCGCCCCGGATCCGCTGCGCTCGACCGGACGTGTCGCCCGCCGCGTCGCGAAGTGGGTCGGCATCACGGCCGGGGCGCTGATCGTGGCGGTCGTCGCGATCGCGGCGTGGATCGTCTTCGTCGGCATCACCATCGACGCCGCACCGCTGCGCACGCAGATCGCCGATGCGTTCGCGCAGGCGCTGGGGCGCCCGGTGCGCTTCGACGGGCCCGCGGAATTGCGGATCTCGGCCGCGCCACGTCTGCGCGTCGGCGGGCTGCACATCGGCAATCCCGACGGCTTCGACGGCGACTTCGCGACGCTGGGCGAAGCCCGCCTCGCACTCGACCTCTGGCCGCTCCTCGGCAAGCGCCTGCGGGTGCACGAGCTGACCGGCACCGACGTGTCACTGCGGCTCGCGAAGCATGCCGACGGCCGCGACAACTGGCGCTTCGGCGACGGTCGCGAGGCGCCCCCGCCCCCGCCGCCGGATGCCGACGACGCCGCACGGCGCAAGGCGGCCCTGGACGTCGCGAAGCAGGTCCGCGTCGACATCGGTCGCATCGCGCTCGAGCGCGTCGCCCTCGAGTTCGTCGGTGCCGACGGGAAACCGCACTTCTTCGACCTGACCCTGCTGGAGGCACAGTCCCGGGCTGGTCAGCCGCTGAAGGTGACGATGCGCGGGCAGGTCGAGAAACAGTTCCCCTACACGGTCGACATCGTCGGCGGCACGCTCGACGCCGTGCTGGCCGGCACGCCGGACTGGCCGATCACGCTCGACCTCGCATTCCTCGGCACCACGCTGAAGCTTGACGCGAAGCTCACCGGGGTGCGCTCGGACGTGCGCTTCGCGATCGACACGCCGGACCTCGCGCAGCTCGAGAAACTGCTGCAGGCGCAGTTCCCGAAGGTCGGCGCGACGCATCTGACCGGCCGGGTGGTGACCGATCCCGACGTCGTCGCGATCCGCGAGCTCGACGGCCGCATGGGGCGCACGACGCTGCGCGGCGAGCTGGTCGGCGACCTGCGCGGCGTGCGGCCGAAGCTGTCCGGGCGGCTGGACCTGCCGACGCTCGACCTGCGGCCGTTCCTCGTCGACCAGCCGCAGGCGGACGAAGACCCGAAGAGCCTCGCCGACACGTATCGCGAACTGCAGAAGGCCACCTTCAGCCTGAAGGCGCTGCGCCGCGCCGACGTCGATCTGACGCTCGCGGTCGGTGAGTGGCTGAGCCTGCCCGGCGACGTGCGCGACGCGCAGCTCGCGGTGAAGCTGGTCGACGGCCGCCTCGACGTGCCGCTGCGCGTCACCGCCACCGGCGTGCGGCTCGAAGGCGCGCTGACCGCCGACGGCCGTGTCGAACCGCCGACGTTCGGGCTGACGCTCGGCACCCGCGACACGAAGCTCGGCGGCCTGGCCGAGCTGCTCGCGGGCCTGCGCGGGCTCGACGGCCGCCTTGCGGCCCTCGACATCGCGGTGGCGGCGCAGGGCGACCAAGGCAGCGAGCTCGCGCAGAGCCTCGACATCCGCATCGGTCTGCGCGACGCGAATCTCACGTACGGCAACGCCGAGGGCGCTCGACCGGTCGAGTTCACGCTGAAGCGCTTCGACGTGGCGCTGCCGCCCGGCAAGCCGCTCACCGGCCATCTCGCCGGAACGCTGCTCGGTCAGCCGATCACGGCGTCGCTCGCGACCGGCTCCCTGGAGCAGATGGCGCTCGAGTCGAAGGCGCCGCTCGACTTCGTGCTGCGCTCGGGCCCGGTGCGTGCGCGGCTGAACGGCGTGCTCGCGGCGCCCGACGACGGCGACGGCACCCGGGTCGCGTTCGCGCTCGACGCGCCGCGCACCGCCGAGGTCGCGCGCTGGCTGTCGTTGCGTCCGGGCGGTGACGCCGCCGTGTCGATCTCCGGCACGGCGCGCGCGCGCGGCGACGAGGCCGCGATCGACGACCTCCACATCCGGCTCGGCCGCACCGAGCTACGCGCCTCGCTGGCGCGGGTCGTCGCCAACGGTCGGCCGCTGCTGCGCGTGAAGCTCGACGCGCCGCTGATCGACGTACCGCAACTGCAGTCGCTGCTGCCACCGGCGCCGCCACCCGACCCGCGCAAGCCGCCCGCACCTGCGAAGGCGGTGCTCGAGATCCCGATCCTGCCGCGTGGCATCGACCTGACCGACGCCGACATCGATGTCGACGTGCGCACGGTGCGCGGGCCGTCGATCGAGGTGCGCGAGATCGCGTTCGACGGGCGCATCCGCGACGGGCACATGCCGGCTGCCCCGTTTTCGGCCCGGGTCGGCGGGCTCGCGTTCCGCGGCGCCGTGTCGCTCGACCTGCGCGGCGAGCCGTCGAGCGCGCTGTGGCTCGCAACGCAGGACGCCGACATCGGCGCGCTGCTGCACTCGCTCGGCATCGCGCCGCAGCTCGACGCGAAGGTCGCGAGCCTGCGGCTGCACCTGATCGCGCGCTCGAGCCTGCTCGGGCAGATGCTCGCGCGCTCGCAGCTCACCGGCATCGTCGAAGGCGGCTTCTTCGCGTACCGCGATCCGGCCACCGGCGCCGCCGCGCGGGTCGAGATCGACAACGGCACGCTGGCGGCAGCCCCCGGTGCGCCGATCCGCCTCGACCTCGTCGGCGAGGTCGACGACACGCCGGTGAAGATCGCGCTGTCGACGGCCTCCGCCGTCGATCTGGTCGACCCGAAGAAGCGGGTGCCGATGCGACTCGAAGCCGACACCTCCGAGACATCGCTGAAGCTCGAAGGCAGCGTCGACCGCGATGTCGACAAGCGCGACGTCGAACTGGCGCTCGCGATGCGCGGCACGCGCTTCGACCGCCTCGACCGGCTGGCGCGGGCATCGCTGCCCCCGTGGGGGCCGTGGTCGCTCGACGGGCGCTTCCGCATGTCGACGCGCGGTTACGCGGTGGAAGACCTCGTCTTCCGCGTGGCCGACAGCGCGCTGCGCGGTCGCGGCGTGTTCGACACGTCGGGGCGCAAGCCGCGTCTGGACATCGACCTGCACTCCCCGCGCATCCAGCTCGACGACTTCCGCCTGGGCGACTGGTCCGCGACGAAGAAGCCGCCCGCCGACGCCCCGCCCGCGAAGCCGCTCGGCGAAGCCGAGGCGCGCGCGAAGGCCCGCGACGCCACCCGCCATGCGCAGCAGCTGCTGAGTCGCGAAGTGCTCGCGCGGCAGGATGCGACGCTGA
>JALORJ010000104.1 GCA_025459035.1 Burkholderiales bacterium | reverse complement strand
GCATGCTCGACACCGCGGTGGCATTCGTGAACGCGAAGGGATGACGCTGCTGCACTGATCCGACCTGATCGACCGACTCGACGGGGCCCGCGCGGCCCCGTCGGCTTTTCCAGACCGACCGCGTGACCCCGCCATGACCATTCTCCACCTCGCCGATCTCGACCTCGCCGGCAAGCGCGTGCTGATCCGCGCCGACCTCAACGTGCCGCAGGACGACGCCGGCGCGATCACCGACGACACGCGCATCCGCGCGTCGCTGCGCGGCATTCGCCTGGCGCTCGATCGCGGCGCACGGGTGATGGTGACCTCGCATCTCGGGCGCCCGGTCGAGGGCGAGATGAAGGCCGAGGACACGCTGGCGCCGGTCGCGGCGCGCCTGTCCGCGCTGCTCGGCCAGCCGGTGCCGCTCGTGGCGGGCTGGGCCGACGCGACCGACGTCGCGCCGCCGCCCGGTCAGGTGGTGATGCTCGAGAACTGTCGCGTGAACCGCGGCGAGAAGAAGAACGACGACGCGCTCGCGCAGCGCATCGCCGCGCTGTGCGACGTGTACGCCAACGACGCGTTCGCCACCGCGCACCGGGCCGAGGCCACGACGCACGGCGTGGCGAAGTACGCGCCGATCGCCTGCGCCGGGCCGCTGATGGCCGACGAGGTCACGGCCCTGGGCCGCGCGCTGGGCGCCCCGGCGCGACCGCTCGTCGCGATCGTCGCCGGTTCGAAGGTGTCGACCAAGCTCACCATCCTCGACGCCCTCGCCGACAAGGTCGACCAGTTGATCGTCGGGGGTGGCATCGCCAACACCTTCATGGCGGCAGCCGGGCTGCCGATCGGTCGCTCGCTGCACGAGCCCGACCTGATCGACGAGGCCCGCAAGGTGATGGCCAAGATGCAGGCGCGCGGCGCGTCGGTGCCGATCCCGACCGACGTGGTCACGGCGACGCGGTTCGCCGCCGATGCGCCGGCCACCGTGAAGGCCGCCGCGGACGTGGCGGCCGACGACATGATCCTCGACATCGGTCCGGTGACGGCCGCGGCGCTCGCGGCGTCGCTCGGCGCCGCCGGCACCATCGTGTGGAACGGTCCGGTCGGCGTGTTCGAGTTCGACGCGTTCGCGAACGGCACCCGCGTCATCGCCGAAGCGATCGCCGCCTCGCCGGCCTTCACGGTCGCCGGCGGCGGTGACACCATCACCGCGATCGCGAAGTTCGGCATCGCCGACCGTCTGTCGTACATCTCGACGGCCGGTGGCGCGTTCCTCGAGTTCCTCGAAGGCCGCACGCTGCCGGCACTCGGGATCCTCGAAGCCCGCGCCGGGGCCTGAACCCGCCCGTGAAGCCGTCCTTCATGCCGGCCCGACGCCGTCCGTCGCGCCGGGACCGACGCGCCGGACGGGTCCGCAGGGCCTGAAGCATTCCGACCCGCTGCACGCACAGGAAACCGCCCGCATGCAACGCAGCACCAAGATCGTCGCCACCCTGGGGCCCGCCTCGTCCGACCGCGACACGCTCGAGCGCGTGATCGCCGCCGGCGTCGACGTGGTCCGACTCAACTTCTCGCACGGCTCCGCGGCCGACCACGAAGCGCGGGCCGCGCTGGTACGCGAGGTCGCGGCGGCCGTCGGCCGCACCGTCGGGATCATGTGCGACCTGCAGGGCCCGAAGATCCGCGTCGGCCGCTTCGACGGCAACCGCGTGACGCTCGACGCCGGCGCCGCCTTCGTGCTCGATGCCGAGTGCACGCTGGGCGACGTCACGCGCGTGGGCCTCGACTATCCCGAGCTGCCGCAGGACGTGAAGGCCGGCGACGTGCTGCTGCTCGACGACGGGCGCATCGTGCTCGACGTCGCGCGGGTCGACGGTCCGCGCATCCACACCATCGTGCGCCACGGCGGCGAGCTGTCGAACAACAAGGGCATCAACCGCCAGGGCGGCGGGCTGTCGGCGCCGGCGCTGACCGCCAAGGACATGGAGGACATCCGCACCGCCGCGCGCATCGAGGCCGACTTCCTCGCGGTGAGCTTTCCGAAGAGCGGTGCCGACATGTACATGGCGCGCGAGCTGCAGCGTGCGGCCGGCGGCAAGGCGCTGCTGATCGCCAAGGTCGAACGCGCCGAGGCGATCGGCGCGCTCGACGAGATCCTCGAATCGGCCGACGGCATCATGGTCGCGCGCGGGGATCTGGCGGTCGAGGTCGGGGACGCCGCGGTGCCGGCGCTGCAGAAGAAGATGATCCGCCTCGCGCGCGAGAAGAACCGGCTCACCATCACCGCGACGCAGATGATGGAGTCGATGATCGGCAGCCCGGTGCCGACGCGGGCCGAGGTCTCGGACGTCGCCAACGCGGTGCTCGACGGAACCGACGCCGTCATGTTGTCCGCCGAGACCGCCGCCGGGCGCTATCCGGTGCAGACCGTCGAGGCGATGAGCCGCATCTGCATCGAGGCCGAGAAATCGGCCGACCTCGCGCTCGACCGGCAGTTTCTCGACCGCGTGTTCACGCGCGTCGACCAGTCGATCGCGATGGCCGCGCTGTTCACCGCCGTCCACCTGAAGGTCAAGTGCATCGCCGCGCTGACGCAGTCCGGCTCGACCGCGCTGTGGATCTCGCGCCTGAACTGCGGCGTGCCGATCTACGCGCTCACGCCCGAGCCGCGCTCGCTCGCCCGCATGTCGCTCTACCGCGACGTGACCCCCTTCGTCATCGACTACGTGACCACCGACCGCGACCAGCTGCTGCGCGAAGCCGAGGCCAAGCTGAAACAGCACGGCCTCGTCGCCGACGGCGACCTGATCGTCGTGACCATCGGCGAACCCATCGGCAAGTCCGGCGGCACCAACACCATGAAGATCGTGAGGGTCGGCACGTGAGGCACCCGGCGAGGGGCCCCGCAAAGCGGGGATCGACGGCAAGCCGATTGCGCCCGGGAGGCCGACAGCGCGGTGAACGCATGACGATGACGGTAGCGGAGGCCGGCGCATGAGGCACCCGGCGAGGGGCCCCGCGCAGCGGGGATCGACGGCAAGCCTAATGCGCCGGGAGGCCGACCACTCGATGGTGGTCGACCCGTGGCGGTCGCGGAGGCCGAAAGCGTGAGGCACCCGGCGAGGGGCGAGCGCGGGAGCGACCCGGCGAGGGGCCCCGCAGAGCGGGGATCGACGGCAACGCGACTGCGATCGCGGAGCGAGCAACGCGCCGGTCGCCCTCTGGCGATGGCACGCGAGCCCGCCGCGCAGCGGGGATCGACGGCAAGCCGATCGTGCCCGGGCGGCCGACAACGCGGTGACCGCGTGACGACGCCGGCCGCGCAGGCCCGCGCAAGCGGGCCCTACCGATGACCGCGCCGCCGCTGGTCGCGGTCGTCATGGGCTCGACGTCCGACTGGGACACGATGCAGCACGCCGTGCGCACCGCACGCCCGATGCGATGTTCGCCTTCGCCGAAGGCGCGGCCGCGCGCGGGCTGCGGTGCGTGATCGCCGGTGCCGGCGGAGCGGCGCATCTGCCCGGCATGCTGGCCGCGAAGACGCGGTTGCCGGTGTTCGGCGTGCCGGTGCAGTCGAAGGCGCTGTCCGGGCTCGACTCGCTGCTGTCGATCGTGCAGATGCCGCGCGGCATTCCGGTCGCGACCTTCGCGATCGGCGACGGCGGCGCGGCCAATGCCGCACTGGCCGCGGTCGCGATGCTCGCGACCACCGACGCCGCGCTCGCGGCGCGGCTGGACGCATGGCGCGCGCGCCAGACCGATGCCGTGGCGGCGGCCGTGCTGCCGCCTGCGTCCGCGACGTGACCCCGCTCGCGCCCGGCGCCTGGCTCGGGCTGCTCGGCGGCGGCCAGCTGGGCCGCATGTTCGTGCATGCCGCCCAGTCGCTCGGCATGCGCGTGCTCGTGCTCGATCCCGATCCCGACAGCCCGGCCGGCGCGGCGGCCGATGCCCATCTGCAGGCCGACTACCTCGATGCGCAGGCGCTCGACACGCTCGCGTCGCGGTGTGCCGCCTTCACCACCGAGTTCGAGAACGTGCCGGCCGACGCGCTCGCGCGGCTGGCGCACGCCGGTCCGGTCGGCCCGTCGGCCGCCGCGGTCGCGATCGCGCAGGACCGCGCGCGCGAGAAGGCGTTCTTCGCCGACGCGGGTCTGGCGACGGTGCCGTGGTGCGAGGTGCGCAGCGAGGCCGACGCGCGCGGCGCCCGCGGCGTCGCGTTCCCGGCAATCCTCAAGACCGCGCGCCTGGGCTACGACGGCAAGGGTCAGCGCCGCGTCGCCGATGCCGACGCGGCGGTGCAGGCGTGGCACGACTTCGGTGGCGTGCCATGCGTGCTCGAGCAGCGCGTCGCGCTGGATCTCGAACTGTCGGTGATCGTCGCGCGCGGCTTCGACGGGCGCAGCGTCGTCTATCCGCTGGCCGCGAACCGCCACACCGACGGCATCCTCGACACCAGCACCGTGCCGGCGCCCGTCGACGCCGCGCTGGCCGACGCCGCGCGTGCCGCCGGCCGGCGCGTGGTCGACGGGCTCGGGTACCACGGCGTGCTGTGCGTCGAGTTCTTCGTGTCGGACGGACGTCTGCTCGCGAACGAGATGGCACCGCGGCCGCACAACTCGGGCCACTGGACCGTCGGCGGCGCGGTCACGTCGCAGTTCGAGCAGCAGGCGCGGGTGCTGTGCGGCTGGCCGCTGGGCGACCCGGCGGCGCATGCGCCGTGCGTGATGTTCAACCTGCTGGGCGACCTGTGGGCGCGCGGCGAACCCGACTGGGCCGGCGTGCTGGCCGAACCGCGCGCGAAGCTCGTGCTCTACGGCAAGCGCGAGGCGCGGCCGGGCCGCAAGATGGGGCATCTGACGGTCGTCGGCGGGCCCGATCCGGTCGCGACCGCCGCACACCTGCGCGCGCGGCTGCATGCGGCCGTCGCGCACGCACCCGCCTGACGCTCTCGATTTCCTTCCGCTCTTCCCGTCGCCGATGCCCGCTGCCGCCGCCCTGTCCGAATCGCATCTCCAGTCGCTGCGCCTGCTCCACCGCGGCAAGGTGCGCGACCTCTACGAGATCGACGCCGCGCGCCTGCTGGTGATCCAGACCGACCGGCTGTCCGCGTTCGACGTGATCCTGCCCACGCCGGTGCCGGGCAAGGGCCGGGTGCTGACGGCCGTGTCGAACTTCTGGTTCGCGAAGCTCGCGCACGTGATCCCCAACCACCTGCTGCCCGACGATCCCGCGGACTTCGTGCGCGCGGACGAGCGCGACCAGGTCGACGGGCGCGCGTTCGTCGTGCGGCGCCTCGCGCCGTTGCCGATCGAGGCGATCGTGCGCGGCTACGTCGCCGGTTCGGGCTGGAAGGAGTACCGCGCGAGCGGGTCGATCTGCGGCATCGCGCTGCCGCCGGGACTGCTCGAAGCGGCGCAACTGCCGGCGCCGATCTTCACGCCGTCGACCAAGGCCGCGGTCGGTGGCAAGGACGAGAACATCGCCTTCGCCGAGGTCGAGCGCCTGCTCGGTGCCGCACGGGCCGCCGAGGTGCGCGACGTCGCGATCCGTCTCTACAGCGAGGCCGCCGTGCACGCCGCCACGCGCGGGCTGCTGATCGCCGACACCAAGTTCGAGTTCGGCACCGACGCCGACGGCAGGCTGTGGCTGATCGACGAAGCGCTGACCCCCGACTCGTCGCGCTTCTGGCCGCGCGATGCGTGGCAGCCGGGCACCTCTCCGCCGTCGTTCGACAAGCAGTTCGTGCGCGACTGGCTCGAGGCGCAGCCCTGGGACAAGCGTCCGCCCGGGCCGGTGCTGCCCGACGACATCGTGCAGCGCACCGCGCAGAAGTACGAAGACGCGCTGCGTCGGCTGACGGCCTGAGCGGCCTGCGCCGATGCCCGCGGCCGACGCCCCCGCTGTCCCGAGCCCCGACGCGGCCGCGGTGGCCGAGGCTGTGGCCGTGCTGCGAGCCGGCGGACTGGTCGCGTTCCCGACCGAGACGGTGTGGGGGCTCGGGGCCGACGCCGCCCAACCGGCAGCGGTGGCGCGCATCTTCGCCGCGAAAGGGCGTCCGGCCGACCATCCCGTGATCGTCCACACGTCCGACGCCGCGCGTGCCCGGCAGTGGGCTGCGGCCTGGCCCGATGCGGCGCAGCGGCTCGCCGACGCGTTCTGGCCCGGACCGCTCACGCTGATCGTGCCGCGTGCGGCGCACGTCGCCGACATCGTCACCGGTGGCCAGGCCGCCGTGGGCGTGCGCGTGCCGGCGCATCCGGTCGCGCAGGCGCTGCTCGCGGCGTTCGGCGGCGGCGTCGCGGCGCCGTCGGCCAACCGGTTCGGGCGCCTGTCGCCCACCAGCGCGGCGCACGTGCGCGACGAACTGGGCGCGGCGGTCGATCACGTGCTGGACGTCCCCGGCGCACCCGATCCGGCGGTGGGTATCGAGTCGGCGATCGTCGATGTGTCGCGCGCGCAACCGGTGCTGCTGCGCCCGGGCATGATCGGCCGCGCCGCGCTCGAGGCGGCGCTGGGCGCCTGTCTTGCGACACCGGATGCCGCGGCCCCGCGGGCGTCCGGCACGCTCGCGTCGCACTACGCGCCGCGCACGCCGACCGTGCTGGTGCCGTCGGCACACCTGACGCAGGCCCTGCAGGCGGACGACGCCGTGCTGGCGCGCCGGGCACCGGCCGGCCGGCCGACGCGTGCGTGGATCGCGGCCCCCGCGGATGCTGCGGCCTACGCGCATGCGCTCTACGCGAACCTGCGCACCCTCGACGCGAGCGGCGCGGCGCGTCTGGTGGTGGAGGCCGTGCCCGACAGCGCGGCGTGGGAGGCCGTGCGCGACCGGCTCGCGCGCGCCGCGCACCGCGCCGAGGCCGCCGACGCCCCGCACGCCACCGATGCGGCCGACACGCGCGGCGCGACGCCCCCGCGCCCGATCGCGGCCCGCACATGAGCGTCGACCCGATCGTGCTGTTCTTCCTGCTGGGCGTCGGCGCGCGTCTGCTGCGCAGCGACCTGCGCCTGCCCGAGGCGATGTACGAAGGCCTGTCGATCTTTCTGCTGATCACCATCGGCCTGAAGGGCGGGGTCGAACTGGCCGCGCATCCGCTGGGCCCGCTGCTGCCGCAGGCCGGCGGCGTGATCGCGATGGGGCTCGCGCTGCCGTTGATCGCGTACCCGGTGCTGCGCGGCATCGGTCGGCTCGGCCGTCCCGACGCCGCGTCGATCGCGGCGCACTACGGCTCGGTCAGCATGGTCACGTTCGCGGTCGCGCTCGCGTGGCTGGCCGACCGCAAGGTGCCGCACGAGCAGTACATGCCGCTGTTCGTCGTGTTGCTCGAAGTGCCCGGCATCATCGTCGGCATCCTGATCGCGAAGCTCGGCGCCGGACGCGGCGTGCACTGGGGCGATCTCGCGCGCGAGGTGTTCCTCGGGCGCAGCGTCGTGCTGCTGGCCGGCGGGCTGGTGATCGGCTGGGCCAGCGGCCCGCACGCGCTCGAGCCGCAGGCGAAGCTGTTCTTCGACCTGTTCAAGGGGGTGCTCGCGCTGTTCATGCTCGAGATGGGGCTGGTCGCAGCCGGGCGCATCCGCGAGCTGCGTCGCACCGGGGTGTTCCTGCTGGGCTTCGGCACGCTGATGCCGATCGTGTTCGCGACGCTCGGCATCCTCGTCGGCCGCACCGTCGGCCTGAGCGCGGGCGGATCGATGCTGCTCGGCACGCTGGCCGGCAGCGCGTCGTACATCGCGGCTCCGGCGGCGATGCGCATCGCGGTGCCCGAGGCCAACCCATCGCTGTCGCTGGCGGCGGCGCTCGGGGTGACCTTCCCGTTCAACGTGATCGTCGGCATCCCGCTGTACGCGACGATCGCGACACGCCTCTTCGGCCCTCCGATCTGAGACCCGCCATGCTGCCCGTGCACCCCCGCAAGGTCGTCGTGATCATCACCGAGTCCGCGCTCGAGCCGCAGCTCGTCAAGGACGTGCGGCGGCTCGGCGCGCAGGGCTACACCATCGCGGACGTGCGCGGCGGCGGCAAGCACGGCGATCGCGACAACGACTGGGAGCGCGACCGCAACATCCGCATGGAAGTCGTCTGCGACGAGCCGACCGCCGACGCGATCGCCCGCCACATGCGCGAGACCCACGCGCCGCACTGGGCGATGACGATCCTGCTGGGCGACATCGGCGTGCTGCGCCCCGAGAAGTTCTGAGATGCTCTTCGGCCGCATCCGGCGCACCGTCGTCGTCGGCTTCGTCGCCGCGGCCGCGGCGGTGGTCGGGTTCGTGACCGCGGCCGTCGTGCTGTCGCTGCAGCTCCAGGCCGACTCGGCGCAGGTGGCGCGCACGCGCGAGATCCAGCGCGAGGTCGAGCGCTTCGCGACGTCGGTGTCGGACATCGGCGCGGCCACGCGCGGGTACGTCGTCACCGGCGACGCCGACGAGCTGGCCGACTGGCGCACCGCGCTCGTGCACGTGCGCGCGTCGTTCGACGCGCTGCACGCGCTCACCGCGGACAACGCGCAGCAGCAGCGCCGGCTCGACGAGCTGGGGGACGCGCTGCGGGCGCGGCTGGCCACGTCCGATCGCATCGTCGCCCTGCGGCACGACCGCGGCTGGGACGCCGCGCGCGACGAGATCCGCAAGGGCGCGTACCTGATCGAGATGACGCGGCTGCGCCTGCTGATCGCCGACCTGCAGCTGGAGGAGGAACGCCTGCTCGCGCGGCGCGAGCGGCAAGTCGTCATCACCGCCGAGCGGCTGCGCACGCTGCTGGTGGCGCTCGGCGTGATGGGCGTGGCGTCGCTGGTGCCGATGTACCTCGCGCTCGACCGGCTGCTGCGCGAGCAGGAGTCGGTGTCGACGCGCGACGCGGAGCTGGCGCTGCACGACGCGCTGACGGGCCTGCCGAACCGGCGCCTGCTGCAGGACCGCCTCGCGCGCGCACTCGTCGCGGCCCGGCGTGCACGCGCGCAGGCCGCCGTGCTGTTTCTCGACCTCGACGGCTTCAAGGCGGTCAACGACCGCCTCGGTCACGACGCCGGCGACCTGCTGCTGGGCGCGGTGGCCGAGCGCCTGACGGCATCGCGGCGCGGCACCGACACCGTGGCGCGGATCGCCGGCGACGAGTTCGTCGTGGTGCTCGCCGACGTGCGCGACACCGCCGATGTGGAGCGCGTGGGCGCCGGCATCATCGACGCGATCGCGCAGCCGTTTCCGATCGGCAGCGACGCGGTCGGCATCGGCACCAGCATCGGCTGGGTGCTGTATCCCGACGACGGACGCGATGCCGCCGAGCTGATGCGGCGCGCCGACGCGGCGCTGTACGCGGCCAAGCGCGCGGGCAAGGGCCGGCTGCGACGCTGGAGCGCCGACATCGCCGACGCCTCGCCCGCGGCCGTCGACCCCGCCCGCGGCATCGCGCCGCTGGATGCCGCCACCCCGGGTTGATCTGCCCGCACCGCTGCGAGACCGCCATGACCGACGACGAACCGAAGTGGAAGTACCACGGTGTGCGCGTGGTGCGCGCCGCCGAGCTGGACACCAACACCGCACAGACGCCCGGCATGAACCGCGCGGCGGCGATCACGCACGCGCGCTGCGGGGCCGAGAAGCTGTGGGCCGGCACCGTCGTGATCCACGCGAACGCGAAGACCGGCGCGCATCACCACGGCCCGGTCGAGAGCGTGATCTACGTGGTGAGCGGCAAGGCCCGCATGCGCTGGGGCGACCGGCTCGAGTTCACCGCCGAAGCGGGACCGGGCGACTTCATCCACGTGCCGCCGTACGTGCCGCACCAGGAGATCAACGCGTCCGAGACCGAGCCGCTGTCGTGCGTGCTGTGTCGCAGCGGGCAGGAGCCGGTCGTGGTCAACCTCGACATCCCGTTCGCCGATGCCCCCGAGACCGTGCACTGGGTCGACGACATCCACCCCGCCCCTGCCCGATCCTGACCCCACCGGAGCCCCGCCCATGCCGTACGACCTGAACAACCTGACGGCCGTCGACGCTGCCCGTCTGCTGCGCGATGGCGCCATCACCAGCGTCGCGCTGGTCGACGCGGCGATCGCGCGCGCCGAGCAGAGCGCCGCGTGGAACGCGTTCATCACGCTCGACGCCGCCGGCGCGCGCGCCGCGGCGCGCCAGGCCGACGCCGACCGCGCGGCCGGCCGGGCGGGCGGCGCACTGCACGGCGTGCCGATCGTCATCAAGGACAACATCCACGTGGCGGGCCTGCCCAGCACCGCGGGAACGCCCGCGCTGAAGGGCTTCGTCCCGACGCAGCACGCGCCGGTCGCGCAGGCGCTGATCGACGCCGGTGCGATCGTGGTGGGCAAGACCAACATGCACGAGCTGGCCTTCGGCGTGACCGGCTACAACGAAGGCTTCCACGTGCCCGGCATGGTCGGCGTGCGCAATCCGCTCGATCCGTCGCGCATCCCGGGCGGCAGCTCCAGCGGCACCGCCACGGCGATCGCGTCGGGGGTCGTCGCGGCCGGGCTGGGCAGCGACACCGGCGCGTCGGTGCGGCTGCCGTCGGCGTACACCAACGGCGTCGCGCTGCGGCCCACCGTGCACCGCTATTCGCAGGCAGGCATCTGCCCGCTGTCGCACACGCGCGACACGGCCGGTCCGATGGCGCGCACCGTCGCCGACGTCGCGCTGCTGCACAGCGTGATCGGTGGCGCCCCGGTGCCGGCGCCCGCGGTGCTGAAGGACGTGCGGCTGGGCATCTGCCGCAATCCGTTCTTCGCGAACCTCGACGCCGACACGCTCGCGGTGATGGCCGCGGCGTTCATGCGCCTGCAGGCCGCCGGCGTCACGCTGGTCGAGCTCGACATGCCGGCGCTGTCGGCGCTCGACGCCGAGGTGAGCTTCCCGGTCGTGATCGTCGAGGCGCATGACGACCTCGTCGACTACCTGCGGACCTGGAACACCGGCGTGACGATCGAGCAGGTGGTCGCGCAGATCGCGAGCGCCGACGTGAAGGCGATCTACGAATCGATGGTGCTGCCGAAGACCCTGCCCGGCCCGACCGGCCCGATCGACGCGCGCCCGGCCTACGCGCACGCGATGCAGACCGCGCGCCCGGCCCTGCGCAAGCTCTACGCCGACACCTTCGCGCAGCACCGCATCGACGCACTGGCGTTCCCGACCTCGCCGATCGTGCCGCCGCGCCAGGGTCCCGAGGCCTGCACCCCGGAGATGATGGGCCGCATGATCCAGAACACGA
>JALORJ010000103.1 GCA_025459035.1 Burkholderiales bacterium | reverse complement strand
GGCAACATGGAGACCCTCGAGCGCTACGCGTCCGAGGAGATCAAGCGCCAGTGGCTCGACCCGCTGCTGCGCGGCGAGATCCGCTCCGCGTTCCTGATGACCGAGCCGGCGGTGGCGTCGTCGGACGCGACCAACATCGAGTCGCGCATCGAGCGCGACGGCGACCATTACGTGATCAACGGACGCAAGTGGTGGTCGTCGGGCGCGTCGGATCCGCGCTGCGCGATCTTCGTGTTCATGGGCAAGACCGACCCGGACAACGCCGATCGCCATCTGCAGCAGTCGATGGTGCTCGTGCCGCGCGCGGCGCCGGGGGTGACCGTGTTGCGACCCCTGAGCATCTTCGGCTACGACGACGCGCCGCACGGGCATGCCGAGGTGCTGTTCGAGAACGTGCGCGTGCCGGTGTCGAACATGCTGCTGGGCGAAGGTCGCGGCTTCGAGATCGCGCAAGGTCGCCTGGGGCCGGGCCGCATCCACCACTGCATGCGCATCATCGGTCAGGCCGAGCGCGCGCTGGAGCTGATGTGCCAGCGCACGTTGTCGCGCGTGGCCTTCGGCAAGCCGGTGGCGGAGCAGACGGTGACGCAGGAGCGCATCGCGGAGGCGCGCATCATGATCGACACCGCGCGGCTGCTGACGCTGAAGGCGGCGCACATGATGGACACGGTCGGCAACAAGGCGGCGCGTGCCGAGATCGCGATGATCAAGATCTACGCACCGAACATCGCGCAGCAGGTCATCGACTGGGCGATCCAGGCCTTCGGCGGCGCCGGGGTCTGCGACGACTTTCCGCTTGCGGCGATGTACGCGTGGAACCGCACGCTGCGCCTGGCGGACGGTCCGGACGAGGTGCACCGCAACCAGCTGGCCAAGCTCGAGCTGCGCAAGCATCAGCATCGCTGAGCGTCGATCCGGCACGCGGCGGCATCCGAGAGGGTCGATGCTGCCGCGATCGGCGTTGGACAAACCTGCCATCACGACTCTGAACGATCGCGTCGTGGCGCCGCCTGCGATCGCGCCTTGCGGCACCGCACAACCACGCAACGTCCTGATTGTTCTGGGGCCTCGTCGTGCCATCGGCATGTCGGGGCTCACGGGGAATCGCGAAGCGCTGTATCGACACCGACACAATGCGACGCAACCCTCTGGAAAGACGGGAGAATCAGGTTGTTTCGACAATACTCATCGTGTACTTTG
The DNA here is from genome assembly GCA_025459035.1 of Burkholderiales bacterium. GTDB lineage: Bacteria > Pseudomonadota > Gammaproteobacteria > Burkholderiales. Next base: position 6,626 of record JALORJ010000103.1, on the reverse strand, counting down.
CCGGGCGTCTTCCGGTCTCGGACGACGATGTCGTCAACCTCACTCTGACCGACTAGGGGGAGTAATCACATGATCGTTGCATTCAACCTGAACGGAAAACAGGTCAGCACGGATGTCGCGCCCGACACCCCGCTGCTCTGGGTTCTGCGGGACACGCTGGGCATGACCGGCACCAAGTTCGGCTGCGGCAAGGCCCTGTGCGGTGCCTGCACCGTGCACCTGAACGGGCAGGCCACCCGGTCCTGTCAGACCCCCATCGGTGTCGTCGCCGGCCAGAAGGTCACGACGATCGAAGGCATCCCGATGACGCACCCGGTCAAGAAGGCCTGGGTGGCACTGGACGTGCCGCAGTGCGGCTACTGCCAGTCCGGTCAGATGATGTCCGCCGCCGCGCTGCTGGCGAGCAACCGCAAGCCGACCGATGCCGACATCGACGCGTTCATGTCGGGGAACATCTGCCGCTGCGGCACCTACACCCGGATTCGTGCGGCCATCAAGGCCGCCGCGGCGTAACCAGGAGGCGCAAGCAACATGGAAATCACCAGCAAGCCCGCCCGTCGCGACTTCCTCAAGGCTTCGGCCGCGGTCGGCGGCGGTCTGTCCCTCGGCGTGTCGCTGACCCTCGGCTCGAAGGTCGCCGCCGCGAAGGTCGCGTCGCAGCAGAAGACGGTCGCCACGAATTCGCCGAATGCGTGGATCAAGATCGGCACCGACAACACCATCACGATCATGTGCGCCCGGTCCGAAATGGGCCAGGACGTCTACACGTCGATGCCGATCCTCGTCGCCGAGGAACTGGGCGTCGACGTCAACAAGGTCAAGGTCGAGTTCGCGGAACCGGCCGAGGTCTACATCAACGCGCTGCTCGGCGGCCAGATCACCGGGGGTTCGACCTCGGTGCGTGACGCCTGGGAAAAGCTGCGCAAGGCGGGCGCCTCGGCTCGCATGATGCTGGTCGGCGCGGCCGCGAAGGAGTGGGGCGTCGATGCCGCCACCCTGAAGGTCACCTCGGACGGTGTCGTGACCGGCCCCGGCGGCAAGAAGGCCACGTTCGGTTCGCTGGCCGAAGCGGCCTCGAAGATGGAAGTGCCGAAGGACGTGCCGCTCAAGCCGTACGGCTCGTGGACGCAGATCGCCAACAAGGCGCAGAAGCGTCTGGACACCAAGGCGAAGGTCGAGGGCACCACCGCGCTGTTCGGGATCGACACCAAGGTCCCCGGCATGCTGTACGCCGCGGTCGTGATGCCCCCGATGATCGGCGGCAAGGTCGCGAGCTACGACGATTCGCGCGCCAAGAACATGCCGGGCGTGAAGGCCGTGGTGCAGTACAGCCGCGGTGTGGCCGTGGTCGCCGATTCGTACTGGCAGGCCAAGAAGGCGAAGGACCTGCTCCAGGTCACCTGGGACGAAGGCCCCAACGCCAACAACGACATGCGCAAGGTGTGGTCGGGCCTGAAGGAAGCCTCGATGCAGCCCGGCGCGGTGTTCCGTGAAGGCGGTGACGTCGATGCCGCGATGAAGGGTGCCGCGCGCCTCTTCGAAGCCACGTACGAACTGCCGTTCCTGTCGCACTCGCCGCTGGAGACGATGAACACCGTCGCCGACGTGCGGACCAACGGTGTCACGATCATCACGCCGACCCAGTTCCAGCAGCTGGTGCCGTTCGTGGTGGCCGGTGCCGTCGGCATGAAGCCGGAACAGATCAAGGTCGTCACGACGTTCCTGGGCGGTGGCTTCGGCCGTCGCGTGGAAGTCGACTACACGATCGACGCCGCGGAAATCTCGAAGGCGGTCGGTGCTCCGGTCAAGATGCTCTGGAGCCGTGAAGACGACATGACGCACGACTCGTATCGTCCGGGTGGCTACTACAAGGTGCAGATGGCCGTCGACGCCGCCGGCAAGCCGGTCGCGTACCGCTACCACGGCACCAGCCCGTCGATCTCGTCGCGCCTGTTCCCGTCGATCGTGAAGGACGGCATCGATCCGTTCTCCGTCGAGGCGATCGACAACTTCCCGTACGCGGTCAAGAACCACAAGCTCACGTACCAGATGTTCGACGCGGGCATCACGCCGGGTTACTGGCGCGGCGTGTCGCACAACCTGAACGCCTACGTGGTGGAAGGGTTCATCGACGAGGTCGCGCATGCGGTCGGCAAGGATCCGATCCAGTACCGCATCGACAACCTCGAGTACGAAGGCGAGAAGCACAAGTGGTCGGGTCTGTCCGCCGGGATCCCGGTCGGTGGCCGCATGAAGACCGTGCTCGAGCAGGTTCGCGAGAAGGCCGGCTGGATGAAGGCCAAGCTGCCGGACGGCCGCGGTCAGGGCGTCGCGGTGATGGAGGGCTACAACACGGTGATGGCTGCCGTGGTCGAGCTGTCCGTCACCAAGGCCTACGACGTGATCATCGACAAGGTCACGTACGTGGTCGACGCCGGCCCGCTGGTCCACCCCGACCAGGCACTGGCGCAGATCGAGAGCTGCACGATCTTCGGCATGTCCGCGTGCCTGTACGGCGAGATCACCGTGAAGAACGGTGGTGTCGAGCAGACCAACTTCGACCAGTACCGCGTCGTCCGCATGAACGAAGCGCCGAAGTCGATGGCCGTGCACTTCCTGTCGCCCGCCAAGGACCAGCCCCCGGGCGGTCTCGGCGAACCGGCGACGGCGGTGATCCAGGCCGCGATCGGCAACGCGATCTTCGCGGCCACCGGTATCCGCGTCCGCAAGATGCCGTTCTCGCCCGAGAACATCAAGGGCGCGTCGATGAAGGCCTGAGGCCTTCACGCGGCACGGTGAAGCACCGCTTCGCGGCGGTGCTTTCCCGGTAGTACCTTCGGCCCCGGTCGTTCGTCCCTCGCGGGACGCGACGCCGGGGCCGATCTTCTTCAGGCGCACCGGTGTGCTCACGCGGCCGGTGCACCGCTCGCGTCGCGCGGGACGGTCGCATCGGTCGTGCCGCGCCACGATCCTCACGAGACTTCGATCCGCATGGACAGCGTCGACCTTCAGGTTCTCAAGAGCACTTCCGCATGGCTGCATGCGGGGCACCACGTCGTCCTCGCCACCGTCACGCAGACGTGGGGTTCGTCCCCGCGCCCGCCCGGCGCGATGCTCGCCGTGCGTGACGACGGTCTGGTCGCGGGCTCCGTGTCCGGGGGCTGCGTCGAGGACGACCTGATCGAGAAGGTGCGCGATCGCTCGCTCGCGGTGGAGCGCCCGCAGACCACGATCTACGGCATCAGCAAGGAGGAAGCGCAGCGCTTCGGTCTGCCGTGTGGCGGGACGCTCGAACTGGTGCTCGAACCGGTCGCCGACGTCGCGTCGATCGACGGCGTGCTGGACAGCATCGCGCGCCACGAACTCGTCGCGCGCCATCTCGACATGAGCACCGGCGTGGCGACGCTTCAGGCGGCGACGCGCCGCGACACGCTCGCCTTCGACGGTGCGCGCTTCGTGTCGATCCACGGGCCGCGCTGGCGCGTGCTGCTGATCGGTGCGGGCCAGTTGTCGAAGTACGTCGCGCAGATGGCGCAGGCCCTCGACTACGAAGTGGTCGTCTGCGACCCCCGCGACGAATACGCGCAGACCTGGGACGTCCCCGACACGACGCTGCTGCGCGGCATGCCCGACGACGTGGTGGTCGAACTCGATCTCGACAGCCACAGCGCCGTGGTCGCCGTCACGCACGATCCCAAGCTCGACGACATGGCGCTGATCGAGGCGCTCAAGTCGCCCGCGTTCTACGTCGGCGCGCTCGGCTCGCGCCTCAACACGCAGAAGCGGCGCGAGCGCCTCGCGCAGTTCGACCTCTCCGAAGACGAACTGTCGCGCCTGCACGGCCCGGTGGGCCTGCGCATCGGCAGCAAGACCCCGCCCGAGATCGCCGTCGCGATCGTGGCCGAGATGACGGCCGTGCGTCACGGCGTGGCGCTCGAGACGGTCGGCGACAAGTCGATCGACGCGCAGGCCACCGACACCGTCTGCGCGATCTGACGCGCATCCGCGATTTCCACCGGCGGGAGCCTTCGGGCTCCCGTCGCGTTTTCACATCGGGTCCGCTCGCGACCTGCACCGAGGAGACATTCGAATGAGACTGGCCGGCAAGATCGCGATCGTCACGGGCGGAGGCTCGGGGTTCGGCGAAGGCATCGCGAAGCGCTTCGCCCAGGAAGGCTGCAAGGTCATGGTGGCCGACATCGCCGATGCCGGCGGCACGCGCGTCGCGTCCGAGATCGTCGCCGCGGGCGGCCACGCACAGTTCCAGCACGCCGACGTGTCGCGCGACGCGGACTGGGCGGCGCTGGTCGCGGCCACCCGCGCCGCGTTCGGCGGACTGCACATCGTCATCAACAACGCCGGCGTCACGCATCGCAACCAGCCGATGCTCAACGTCGACGAAGCGACGTTCGACCGGCTCTACGCGGTCAACGTGAAGCCGCTGTACCTGAGCGCCAAGCATTGCGTGCCGCACTTCCGAGCGCAGGGGTCGGGGTGCTTCGTGAACGTCGCGTCGACCGCCGGCGTGCGACCACGCCCCGGCCTGACCTGGTACAACGGGTCGAAGGGCGGCGCGATCGTCACCAGCCGGTCGATGGCGGCCGAGCTCGGCCCCGACGGTATCCGCGTCAACATCATCAACCCCGTGATGGGCGTGACCGGCATGCTCGAGGACTTCATGGGCATGCCCGACACCCCCGAGAACCGCAAGCGCTTCGTCGCGACGATTCCGCTGGGTCGCCTGAGCGAGCCGCTCGACATCGCGAACGCCGCGCTCTACCTCGCGTCCGACGAAGCGTCGTTCATCAACGGCGCCTGTCTGGAAGTGGACGGCGGCCGCTGCGTCTGACGCGCGGCGGCCCGATCATGGGCCGACCCCGTGCCGCGTCCGCGATGCCTGCGTCGTGGACGCAGCGATGAATATCGCGCTCAGGCCAGCGCTTCGAGCAGCCGCCGCACCCCCGCGAGCCACAGCACGCCACCGACCAGAAACGCGGTCCCGCCGGCGAACGCCGCTGTCGCGGTCGCCCCGATGCCGACGGGCGGCGCGGTGGGCGACGCGAGCACGTCCCGCCACGCCGCCGCGATCGGCGCGATCAACGCCGCGTGCGCGGCGAACAGCACCGGCGTCAGCACGATCACGCCGGACCACTGACCGGTCCACGCGCTGCGCACGATCACGAACCCGGGCTCGAACAGCGCGACTCCACCGGTCGCGAGCAGCAGCGGTGCGATCGGCCAGCGCCGCAGCCGCAGCGCGCGGGTCCACACCGCCGCCAGGCCGGCGCCGGCACCGAGCCACAGCACGCCGTTGATCACCAGGTGGCGGTGCAGGTCGCCGCGCAGCAGCGACGCGAGCGGCATCGCGACGAACGTGCACCAGATCGCCATCAGCGCGAAGGCCTGCCACGCGCGGCCACGACCGCGCCGCGGACGCAGCCACTGCGGCCGCAGCAGCAGCAACGCGCTCGCCGCGTACAGCGCGCCGTGCAGCAGGTAGCGCAGGTCCGACGCGAGCAGCACGGCGTACGCACCGACCAGCCACAACCCTGCGAGGCCCCACGCGATCGCGGCCGTGCGGCCGCGCGCGACGTCGGTCAGATCGCCCCCGTCGCCCGCAGCGCGGCCACGCGCGCCGGATCCAGACCCAGCACGTCGCGCAGCACCTCGTCGGTGTGCTCGCCGAGCAGCGGCGGAGCGCGTCGATACGCGACCGGCGTCGCGGACAGGCGGATCGGGCTCGCGATCAGGTCGACCGCGCCGGCGGTCGGATGCGGCATGCGCACCTTCAGGCCGCGGGCGACGGCCTGGGGTTCGGCGAAGGTGCGGTCGAGCGTGTTGATCGGCCCGCAGGGCACGCCCGCCGCTTCCAGCGCGTCGATCCAGTCGGTCAGCGTGCGCTGCCTGAAGCGCGTCGCCAGCAGCGGCACGAGCGTGTCGCGGTGCTCGACGCGCGCCGGGTTGGTCGCGTAGCGCGGGTCGGTCGCGAGTTCCGGGCATCCGGCGACCTCGCACATGCGGTGGAACTGGGCATCGTTGCCGACCGCGAGGATCAAGTGACCGTCGGCGGTCGCGAAGGTCTGGTACGGCACGATGTTCGGATTCGCGTTGCCGATGCGCTGCGGCACGACGCCGCTGGCGAGCCAGTTCATGCCGACGTTCGCCATCATCGCCACCTGCGTGTCGAGCAGCGCCATGTCGATGTGCTGACCCTCGCCGGTGCGGTCGCGATGCGCGAGCGCCGCGAGGATCGCGATCGTCGCGTAGAGCCCGGTCATCAGGTCGGCCACCGCGACGCCGACCTTCTGCGGACCGCCGCCCGGCAGATCGTCGCGCTCGCCGGTGACGCTCATCAGCCCGCCGATGCCCTGGATGATCGCGTCGTAGCCGGGGCGCGTCGCCCACGGCCCGGTCTGTCCGAAGCCGGTGATCGAGCAATACACGAGCGCCGGATGCGTCTTCGACAGCGACGCCCAGTCGAGCCCGTACTTCGCGAGGCCGCCGACCTTGTAGTTCTCGATGACGACGTCGCACTTCGCCGCGAGGGTGCGCACCATCGCCTGCGCGTCGGGCTTCGACAGGTCGGCGGTGATCGATCGCTTGTTGCGGTTCGCGCCACTGAAGTA
>JALORJ010000102.1 GCA_025459035.1 Burkholderiales bacterium | reverse complement strand
CGTCGCGTCGCTGTGCTCGAGCACCCACGCCAGCTCGGCCGTGCGCGCATCGGCCGGCAGCGGCACGACGGACACGCCGAGCGCGTTCAGCGCCCACCAGTGCAGGAAGAACGCCGGCCTGTTTTCGACCAGCACACCGACGCGATGCCCGTGCCCGAAGCCCGCGTCGGCGTAGCGCTCGCGCAGGCGCTCGACCGCATCGGCGACGAGCGCGTAGCGCAGTTCGCCGGCATCGATCGCGTACGCCTGTGCCGTGACCGGCTCGACACACAGCAGCGACGCGTCGCCGCGGCGCGCCGCGGTGGACTGCAGCAACGCGTGGACGGTGGCGGCGGCGTGCAGCGCGTCGAGGTTCACGGGAACAGCTCGACGGCCGGCAGCGCCGCATCGGGGGCGAGCAGGTCGACGCGCTTCAGCACGATGCGCAGCGCACCGTCCGGGTCGACGCGAAACGTGTGACGCGCGGTGCCGACCAGCGTGAGCATCGCGTCGCCGCGGGCCTCGCTGTAGTGGAACGGCGTGCGTGTCGCGTAGTGCCCGCCGGCGGCGTCGCACGCCACCACCACCGGCGTCTGCAGCACGTGCAGGCAGCGGCTCGGCGGCTGCTGCGAGAACGCGCGCGGGCTCGCCAGGCGGTCGACGCGCAGGCGGCGCAGGAACGCGTCTTCGAGCAGATGCGAGTTGTGCAGGGCCGGATCGGTCTGTCCGGGCGTGGCGGGAATCCAGTACAGGCCGTCGTCGGCGAACAGCGCGTTCCACGCGGCGTACTGCGCGGTGTCGAGCAGATGGGCTTCGTGCACGACGAAGTCGACGAGTTGCGCGGGCGCGATCACGTGCGGCATGCGGTGCTGCCCGAGGTCCGGGGGGCGCAGCGCAGCCTCGCGGCGGCGTGCGTCATGGCGCGCCGCCCGCCATCGACAATGTCATGAAGTGCAGCCACGCGCGGTACTGGTTGCGCATCGACAGCTCCGACAGACCGCCGACGGTGCGGTCGACCGGATCGGTCTCGTCCGCGGTCCAGTCGCGGTGCAGGCTCACCCAGTCGTTGCCGTCGGCGTGCAGCCCCTGCTGGATCGCGCGGTACACGTGCAGGTCGTCGTGTCCCACCACCGAGAACGGCGCGTTGATCAGCCGGTTGTAGGTGACGCTGCGTTCGAGCAGCGCGTCGGGGGCGCCGACCAGGCGCAGCGTCCAGCTCTCGATCAGCGTGCGGTCGACCGCGATCGGGCGCACCACGCGGATCGTCTGGATCGCGCCCTTCAGCGTGAGGCTCGGGTAGCAGACCGTGTTGTGCCGCACGGTGCCGAGGATCGCGTGCGCGCGCTCGGCGCCGACCGCCGCGACCAGCGCGGCCTCGTACTCCGGGATCGCGGTGTACGCCGAGTGGATCGACCCCTTCGCGCCGGACCAGCTGTGGCCGTTGGGCAGCACGCGCAGGCCGGTGGCCTCGAAGAACTCGTAGCCCGACACGAAGGGCACGAACTGCTCGACCGCCATCGGCACCGGAGTGCCCGGGGCGGCGGGGCGCTCGGACCACAGTCGCTTCGCCGTGCCCGCCGACGATTCGTGCACGACCATCGGATGGATCGTGTCGTTGAGGTTCTCGACGAACAGCTTCCAGTTGCAGTCGTGCATGAAGCGCAGCGCGCCGCCGGTGATCTCGAGCCGGCCGGCCGGCGCGCGGTCGACGAGGTTGTCGATCGACGTGAGCGCCTCGCCGAAGTACGCCTCGAAGTCCGGGCCGTGGTCGGACAGCTTGACGAAGACAAACTCGCGATACACGCGCACGTGCGGCACTGGCACCAGGCCGCGCCCGGCCTCGCAGGTCGGCATGCGCGTGCCGGCGTAGCCGTCGCGTCGCGGCACCGCGCGCAGCGCCCCGTCGAGGTCGTAGGCCCACGCGTGGTACGGGCAGCGGAAGAACGCGCCGGTGTTGCCGCTCGGCGCGCTCACTACGCGCGCGCCCTTGTGCGCACAACGGTTCATCAGCACCCGCACCGCGCCGTCGGCATCGCGCACGGCCACCAGCGGCCGGCCGGCGATGTCGACCGTGACGTAGTCGCCGACGGCGGGCAGCTGGCTCGCGTGCACGACGTACTGCCACGTGTTCGCGAAGAAGTGCCGCCGCTCGAGCGCGAACAGATCGGGCGACGTGTAGAGGTCGCGATGGACCGCGTCGGGGCGGATCAGGGCCGCAAGGGCGGCGGGGGCGGCGGGCGTGGGCGGCAAGGCGTCGCGGCGGGAAACGCGGTCGAGGCGCGATCTTCGCAGGCCGGCGCTACCCGCGCGTCGCCGTGGAGGGTCGTCGAGGGCCCGCGCGCGGGCAGGCCGGTCACGGCAACGCGCCGAGCAGGACCGGTACCGCCGCGCTTCGCAGGCTGTCGGGATAGTCGCGCGCGAATCGCTCCAGGCTCTCGCGCGCCCGCGTCGCCGCCGTGCTCGGTGCGCGCGTGGCGCGCGCGACACGTACCCATGCGATGGCGGTGATGAACCGCGCTTCTTCGACGTTCGCGTCGCGGGGCCACTCGCGCACGAAACGCTCGCCCAGTTCCGCGAGCGTGGCGGCGGCAGTCGCCTGCGGCAGCACCTGCAGCGGGTCGTCGCGGAAGCTGTCGGCGAACGCACCGGAGAGCCAGCCGAAGGTGGCTTCGGCCGCCCCCGGTCCGCGAGGATCGAGTTCGGCCGCGGCGCGGTAGTGGTCGACCGGCGCGGCGTAGCGACCCAGCGCGTCGGACCACGCGAACGGGGCCCCGGCCGCACGCAGCCGCTCGATCAGCAGCTTCGACGGCAGCCCCTGCACCTGACCGTGCGCGGCGATGTCGCGGTTCAGCAGATCGCGCATCGTGTCGTGACGGCGCGCGATCAGCAGGTGTGCCTCGGCGCGGCGCGCGGCCGGGGCCTTCGAGCGCACGACGGTCAGCGCCTGCTGCACGTCGGCCACGGTCTGTTCGACCGCCTGCGGTGTGACCAGGTCGTGGGCCCGCGCCGTGCGCGGCGCGCCCGGCGTCAGCAGGATCGGCGCGATCAGCGCGACGATCGCGCCCGTGACGCGACGGCGCCGACCGATCACTTCGAGGCGGTCGGCGCCTCCAGCGGGCGCCCTTCGTGCCACGCCACCGCCCCGGGGTGCGCCGCGATGGCGTCGGCATCTGCCACCGCCGCGACGCGCAGGCCGAGCGCGGTGTCCGGACCGGCGAGCGCCTCGGCCAGCAGCCACGCATGCGCCGCGAGGAAGTCGGCGCGGCACACGAGCAGATGCGTGTCGCTCTCGACCACGGTGCGCAGCGCGATCGGGCCGTAGGCGTCGAACGGCCCGGTCCCGCGGGCCATCGCGACGGCCGTGGCGCGTTCGACGACCGCGATGTCGGCCTGGCGTGTCGACAGCAGGCTCGCGATGCGTTGCACCCGCGGCCCGCGCCCGACCGCGGCATGACTGTCCGGCAGGCGGGCGCGCACCGCCGCGACGATCGCGTCCCCCAGGGCATCGCCTGCCGGGTCGTCCCGGCTGGTGATGACGACCAGATGGGTGTCGCGGTAGACGATCCACTGCCGATACGGCGAATGGCCGGACAACCCGACCCACGCGGTGGCCAGGCCCGCGGACCGCAGCAGGAACCGGCGTCGGGTCATCGGGCCGGTGCGCGCAGCCGGCCTCGCCGCGGTGTCGGCTGCCGCACGGCCGGCCGACGCCGCGCGCGAAGGCCGCGTCACTTCGTGATGTGCTCGAGCGGGCAGATGGTCGACACCGCGTAGTTCGGCACGTCGACGACGTTGCCGATCCGCAGGTCGCACGCGACCGACGTGTACACGTACGCCTGCACCGGCGACCAGCCGTAGGTCGCGGCGAGCCAGTCGACCATCTCGTTGAGCGCACCGCGTGCGGCGACGGTCAGGTCCTCGGACATGTTCACGAGCGGGCCGATCTTGTCGCCGTTGAGGTACTTGTGCTGCGGCGGCACTTCACCGGCCTTCTTGATCGGGTACGACACCGTGGCGTGGAAGCGGTCCGGCTCGAGCTTCTTCAGCTGCGAGCCGCCCTCGAAGTGCGGACCGGCCTTGATCATCGACGCCATGCCCTTGCGAATCTCGGTGCGCACCGTGACCTTCGCACCCATCTCGATCGCGGTCCCGGCGACCTCACCGTCGCCCTGCGCGTAGTGCACGTCACCGATGAACAGGCCGCAGCCGTCGACGTAGCACGGCAGCAGCAGCGTCGTGCCGACCACCATCTGCTTGATGTCCATGTTGCCGCCGTTCTCGCGCGGCGGGATCGTGCGCAGGCACTTGTCCTTGTGCGATCCGTTCACGCCGCACACCGCCGACGGCAGCGCACCGACCGGCTGAGGCGGCAGCGCCACGCCGCCGGCCTTGCCGAGCTGGGTCTCGCGGGCTTCCCACGCGTCGACCTCGGGGAAGCCTGGCAGCACGCCGACCGTCCCCATGAAGCCGTTGAACGGAATGCGCACCCCCGGCAACTGGGCGGCCTCGGCGTCGACGCGGCTCAGCTTCCAGTTGGCGACGAACGGTTCGGTGAAGCGGTCGCGCAGGAAGCCGAAGCCGGGCACGACCGTGGTGTAGCCGTACTCGTCGGGCTCGATGTCGATCAGCGTGATGGCGAGCACGTCGCCGCGCTTCGCGCCTTCGATGGCGACCGGACCGGTCAGCGGATGCACGAGGTTCAGGTCGATCGCGCCGACGTCCTTCGGCAGCGAGTCGATCGTGAGGTCGGAGTCGAGCGCGTCACGCGTCTCGAACGTGATCATCTGCCCGGGCTTCGCGGTCATGACCGGCTTGATGGCCGGGTGGTAGCGATTGAAGCAGTGCGGATCGTCGACACAGTGCACGCCCATCTTCTTGACGAGCACGCGCGACTGGGTCTTCACCGAAGACGTGTCGGCCTGCGCGGCGGCGGCGATGCACAGCAGAGGAACGGCGACGGCGAGCGTGCGGATCTTCATGCGCAGTGAGGCTCCATCGAAGGTGAAGGACGCGGGGGTCGGACTTCGACCGAAGCCGACCCGCGCTTTTGCGCCACGTTCGCGATCGCTGTCAATCGGTGCATCACTGCGGTGCCGCGATCGCGCCGATGCGCTCGAACAGCCACACGACGCCCGCAGCGCCGATCGCGACGGAGATCGCCTTCACGACGCGCGGATCCGGGACCCTCGCCACGCCGGCGCGCCGCTGCCACGCATCGATGCCGCGCAGCAGCACGAGCGCGGTTCCCACGATCGCGAGCTGCCCCACCTCGACGCCGACGTTGAACGCCGCCAGCGCGGCGACGCGGGCATCGTGCGGCAAGCCGTAGTCCGCGAGCACCGAGGCGAAGCCGAAGCCGTGGATCAGCCCGAAGACGAAGGTCAGCGGCCAGCGCCGCCCGACATCGCGCACGAAGAAGTTCTCGGCGCTGACCCAGACGATCGACGCCGCGATCGCGGCCTCGACCCATGCGCCAGGGATCGACGCCACTTCGAGCACCGCGAGCGCCAGCGTGATCGAGTGGGCGAGCGTGAAGGCCGTCACCACGCGCACGAGCGGCCCGATGCGACGCCCCCAGGCTACGGTCGCGATCAGGAACGCGATGTGGTCGAAGCCGATCGCGATGTGCTCGATGCCGGCGGCCACGTACCGGCCCCAGACCTCGGCCACCGTCGCCTGCGTCGTGACCAGCGCCAGCGTCGGCGCGGTGGTGGTCAGCAGGCCCATGCGCTGCACGTCGCCGTCCACCGTGACCATGTGTCGCGCCCGCGGGTCGACGCTGCCGAACAGCGTCGCGCGCCACGTCAGCGTGCCCGCCGCCGGCGGGCAGTCGAAGCGCAGTTGCGCGCGCACGTGCTCGCCGACGGCGGCGAGGCTGCGCACCTCGATCGGGCAGCGCGTCGCGTCGATCGACACGCCGACCTGCGTGCCGATCCACCCGCCGATCCGCTCGGCATGGGTGTCGACGGCGCCGGGCGCGATGCGCCGGTCGGGCCCGCTCAGGTGCAGTCCGAGCGCGGCATCGACGTCGCGTCCGTCCAGATCGAGCTGCGCGTCGACCACCCGTGCATGCAGCGTGAGTCGCGCGCTGGACAGCTGCGTGTCGTGCGCGCGCGCGGTCGTGGCCGTCAGCACCAGGCCGGCGAGCGCAAGGGCGCGCCCGGCCCATGCCATCGACCGACGCGCGCCGCCGTCGCCCGGTCGCGCGGCGGCGGCCAGCCTCACGCGTCGTGGCGCGGTACGGCGCCGGCAACGAACGCCCGGATCGCCGCGTTCACGTCGGCCGCATGCGATCGGTTGAGCCAGTGCGGCGCCCCGGGAAAGCGGCGCAGCGTGAGGTGCGGCACGTAGGCGTCGAGGCCGTCGAGGTTGCCGGGCAGCAGGTACACGTCCGCGTCGCCCCACAGCACGAGGGTCGGCACCTCGACGCGCCAGGGCGAGGTCGCGGGATCGTCCGGTACCGCGGGGCGGGGCGCGCGGTCGGCGCGCTCGGCCGCGGAGGCGGCGTACCACGCCAGCCCCGCCCGGAGCGTGTGGCCGTCGTTCCAGACCGCGAGGTACGCGTCGCGCTCGGCCTCGGTCGCCCAGCCGTCGCGCAGTCCGTCGCCGAACAGCGACTGCGCGAAGCGCGCGTGGTTGTCGCGGGCGACCAGCGCCGGTGCCTCGGGCGTCGCGAACACCGCCATGTATGCGCTCGCGGCCTGCTGCGCCGGGTTGTCGCGCAGCTCGCGCGCGAACACCGCCGCATGCGGTGCGTTCAGGATCACCAGCCGCTCGAGCCGGTGCGGGTGCTGCGCCGCGAAGGCCCACGCGACGGCACCGCCCCAGTCCTGCCCGATCAGCGTGAAGCGCGCCCAGCCGAGGTGGTCGGCCAGCGCGAGGACGTCGGCCACGAGGTGCGGCATGCGGTACGGCTCGATGCCTTCGGGGGCGTCCGACAGGTGGTAGCCGCGCTGGTCGAGCGCCACCGCGACGTGGTCGGCGCCGAGATCGTCGAGCTGGCGCTGCCACTGCGCCCAGTACTCGGGGAAGCCGTGGAGGAAGAGCAGTGGCGGCCCGGCGTCGCCCGACCGGGCGTAGTGCAGGCGCAGGCCGTTCGCGGCGACGAAGTGGTGGGTCGTGATCGGCATGGAGTCGCGTGGCGGCGTCGCGCCGCGGTCGGAGGCAGGGGCGGCCGAGTGTCCGTCGGATGCCGCGGTCATGCACCCACCTTTTGTCTGGGTTCCGGAAACTGACGATGCGGCGCATTCTCGACCTCGACGCGGTCGTGTGCGACATCAGGATTTCCCTGTGCCGCGCCCGTCGTGAACCGAGGTTGCTCCCCATGAAGACTCTGTCCCGACTCTTCTGTGCACTGGCGTTCGCGGTCGCCGTCGCCAGCCCGGCCCTCGCCGACGACGTGAAGGCCCGCGCCGAGCAGAACCCGGACACGCTGGTGGTCAACACCGACCCGGGCGCGACGGTCAGCGCCTCTGTGCCGTCGACCGCGGGCAGCGGAGCGTCGGCGACGACCACGCGCACGCGGATCGACCTTTCGATCGACGGTGACGGCGCGACCGCGACCACGGCCTTCGGCGCCCAGGGGTTCAACCGCTCCGACTACGTGCTGATCTGGCTCGACGACGGCAGTGTGTTGACGGCGGGCGAAGCCGATGCGTTCGATCTCGCGTTCAACTTCCGTGCGGCCGGCTTCATGGACGTGCGGGCGGTGTCGCTGTCGCGGGCATCGGTGCTCGTCGACGTGCAGGTGATCGCGACGACCGGGGAACGGTTCCGGACCGGCGTCGTGGAGGTGTTCGGGCCCACCGGGGACCTCGTGATCGGTGACGCCGCCTACGTCGGCGCCTTCGATCAGCGCTTCTCGCTCGTTCACGCCAGCGACGCGACCGGTGTGCTCGCGATGGAGGCCCAGGGCAGCGCCGCCAACGC